>CAZPIR010000258.1:0-6064 GCA_964586085.1 uncultured Anaerolineaceae bacterium
ACTCACAGCGCTGATGGAAGGAGCAACCACTCGGCGGATTCGCCGGGCTGGGCACTTCGCCCTTCAACTCGACACTCCCCGTTTTGATGCGCGGGTCGGCGACCGGCACCGCCGCCATCAACGCCGCCGTGTACGGATGTTGCGGCGACGCGTACAATTCGAGCGTGTCCGACAGTTCGACGATCTTGCCGACGTACATCACCGCAACACGATCGCAAAAGTGACGCACCACGCTGAGGTTGTGCGCAACGAACAGGTACGTCAGGTTCAACCGCTTTTGCAGATCAAGCATCAAGTTGAGAATCTGCGCTTGCACCGACACGTCGAGCGCGGACACCGGTTCGTCCGCAACGACGAGACGCGGATTCACCGACAGCGCGCGCGCAATGCCGATGCGCTGGCGTTGCCCGCCGCTGAACGCGTGTGGAAATCTCTGCAAGTATTCCGGACGCAAGCCGACGAGCTTTAGCAACTCGGCGACACGCGCTTCGCGTTCCTTGCGATTCGTCATCCCGTTGACGAGCAAAGGTTCGCCCACAATGTCGAACAAGGTCATGCGCGGATTGAGCGAGCCATACGGGTCTTGGAAAATCATTTGCATCTGCACGCGCAGAGGATGCAATTCGCTACGATTGAGTTTCGCGAGGTCAACAATGTTGCCCTCTTTGGTGCGAAACAACATTTCGCCGGACGAGGGCGCCATCGCGCGCAAGATGCACCGCGAGGTCGTCGTCTTGCCGCACCCACTCTCGCCAACCAAGCCGAGCGTTTCGCCTTCGTTGACAAAGAAACTCACATCGTCCACCGCGCGGACGTTGCCGATCGTCTTGCGGAAAAATCCTTTTTGAATCGGAAAATATTTTTTCAGATTCTTGACCTCAAGGAGGCGATTAGGTGATTGGATAATTGAAAGATTGGTCACGCTGATACCTCCACGTCGTGATACAAAAAGCAACTGACCCATTGTTGTTCGCCCGCCGCTTGCAAGGACGGCGTGCTGGTCTCGCACTTGCCCTTGATTGCTTGATCGCAACGCGGATGGAACGGACACCCCTTGGGTTTATTGAACGGATGCGGAATCGAGCCGGTGATCGTCGGCAAGTCCACGCGCGGCGTCATCGTCACCGTCGGAATCGAACGGAGCAACGCTTGCGTGTACGGATGCTTGGGCGCGTGAAAGATCGTGTCTACGGGACCTTGTTCCATCACGAGACCCAGGTACATGACCATGACATGATCCGCCATCTGCGCGATCACACCCAGGTCGTGGGTGATGAAAATAATCGCGGCGTTGCGTTGCTCTTGCAAGCGACGCAACAAGCGCAACACTTGGGCTTGGGTTGTCACGTCCACCGCCGTCGTCGGTTCGTCGGCGATGAGCAAACGCGGATTGCACGAGAGCGCCATCGCGATGATCGCGCGTTGGCGCAAACCGCCGCTCAACTGCCACGAGTACTCGTCGAGGCGTTGTTCGGGAATTGGAATGCCCACATCTTTCAACATTTGCAAAGCGACCTTGCGCGCCTCGCGCTTGTCCACCGATTGATGCAACATGATCGCTTCGACGATCTGATCGCCAATCGTGTGCACCGGGCTGAACGACGCCATCGGCTCTTGCGGGATGAGCGCAATTTCCGCGCCGCGAATGTCGCGCATCTCTTTGCTGTTCGCATCAAGCTTGACGAGGTCAATCGCTTCGTTCGTCGAGCCGTCGGCATTCGTGCGCCGCAAAAGGATTTCACCGCCGACGATTTTGCCGGGCGGGTCGACCAATCGCAACACCGCTTTCATCGTCACGCTTTTGCCGCACCCCGATTCGCCGACGATGCCAAACACTTGACCGGCTTGAACGTCGAACGTCACGCCGTCCACGGCTTTAACAACACCCTCATCCATAAAGAAATGAGTTTTGAGATTGCGTACCGAAAGTAAAGGAGTTGAATTGTTCATACGAGTCCTGTAGTCAGTTAGTCTCCTAGTCAAACAGTCGCTAGTCTTCTAGTCATCTCACAGACTAGGCGACTAGACAACTATTCGACTAATGACTATATGGATCGGCGGCATCACGCAAACCGTCGCCTGTGAGATTGAACGCAAGCACCGCGAGAATGACGAACAAGCCGGGAACGAGCAACCACGGCGCTTGTGCGATGGTCTGGATGTTTTGTGCTTCTTGCAATAACACGCCCCAACTAATCGCGGGCGGACGAATACCCAAGCCAAGATAACTCAGCGAGGTCTCGCTGATGATCATGACCGGAATCGCCAGCGTGCTCGTTGCGATAATGTGGCTCATGAACGCAGGCACCATGTGCCGCGTGATGATGCGCAAACGACTGCACCCGGCGAGGTCTGCCGCGAGCACAAAATCTTCTTCGCGCAATGAGAGAAAGCGACCACGCACTTCGCGTCCCAGCGTCGTCCAACCGATGAACGCGAGAATGATCGTGATCGCAAAAAATACCTGGTCGGGACGCCAGTCCTGCGGCAGAGCCGCCGTCATCGCCAGCCAAATCGGAATCGTCGGGAGCGATTGAAGCAATTCGATGAGGCGTTGAATGAACACATCAATCCAGCCGCCGAAATAACCAGAGATGCCGCCGAGCAGGACACCCAGGATGACGCTGAGCGCGACCGCCACGAGACCAACCGTCATCGAGGTGCGCGTGCCGTACATCAACCGCGACCATTGATCGCGTCCCAGCCGATCCGTGCCCAGCAGATAGAGCCGGTCAATAGATTCATTGTCCAGCGGACCGACCAGGTGGATGTTGGTTTCAAACCAGCCAAACACCTGGTATTTGAAACCTTTGACGAAAAGACCAATCGGCACTTTTTTGGTCTCGTCAATTTTCCATTCCATGCGCAAGGTCACGGGATTGCGCTTGCCCACCACGGCGGGCACGGTCAAACGCAAACCGGTTTCATCCCAAAACGAAATGCTTTGCGTGGGAATGAAGGCGAGCCGCGCTTCGGTGGCTTCGGGGTCTTGGGTCGCAAAGAAATCCGGAATCAAGACGACGATGTAAAACAAAATCAGCAATGCGGTTGCCAGGAGCGCCAATTTGTTTTTGCGAAAACGCCACCACACCAATTTCCAGTTGGAGGCAACTGAAACGCGATCTTCGGCTTTGGAGGCAATTTGCGAGCCAAGCGTTCCTTCGATCTGTTGTTCTGCCATGGTTTAAGAGCCTTCCATTCGAATGCGTGGATCAAGCATCGCCAACAACACATCCGAAATGAGCGTTCCGATAATCGTGAGAAAGCAATAAATCAACAAGATGCTTCCCGCGAGGTACATGTCTTGTTGCGTCAATGCGCGCAAAAGCAGAGGTCCAATGTTCGGAAGATTCATCACGGTCGCCACAATGAGCGAGCCGGAAAAGAGTTGTGGCAAGTACCAGCCAATCGTGCTGACGAGCGGGTTGAGCGCGAGCCGCACCGGGTACTTGAACACAACTTTCCACTCGGAAAGCCCCTTGGCGCGCGCAGTCACGACGTACGGTTTATTCAATTCGTCGAGCAAATTCGCGCGCATCACGCGCGTGAGACGCGCCGTGCCGGCAATGCCCAACACAATCGCCGGGAGCCAGATGTGCTTCAACAAATCCACCACGCGATCCCAGCTCCAGGGCGCTTGAATGTAATCGGGCGAGAACAAGCCGGTGACGCTCAGACCCAGGTACGAGAACGCGAGCCACATCAAAATCAGCGCGAGCATAAAGTTCGGCGTCGCCACGCCGACATAGTTCAACACGGTCAAGATGTAATCGAGCCAGGAATTTTGATGCGTCGCCGAATAAATACCGGCAGGGACGGCAAAGAGCCAGGTGATTACAAACGCAAACAGCGCGAGCGCAATCGTGAGCACGAGCCGTTCGCCAATCAGTTCCGTGTTCGGGCGCTGATACTCCAACGACAGACCCAGGTCGCCTTGGGAGATACTTTCCATCCAACGCCAATACTGGATGTAGCCGGGCTGATCGAGACCGAATTGGCGTTTGAGCGCTTCAACTTGCTCTGCGCCAATCGAAGAGCCGCTCGACGCCAAGTTCGCCACATAACTCGTGAGAAAATCACCGGGCGGCGCTTGGACGAGCCAAAAGACAATCACGGAAAAGAGCAAAACCAAAAAGGGCAAAAGCAACAAGCGTTGCACGATAAAACGTAGCATACTCTACTCTCCAGGACAACAAGTAGGCAGGCGAACCAGTAGACAGTTTAGTTCCCTGTCTACTGGTTGCCTTGTTTACCGGTCTACATTCTACTTTTTGTAGAACCACACTTCGGGACGCAGATTGCCGGGCGTGCGCAAAGGCCAGTCTTTGGTGACGGTGGTTGGGATGTTGCGCATGTTGGCATTGACCACCGCGACGCCTTGATCAATCGCAGTCAAACCGACGGTGCCGATTTCAACCATATTGTCCACCCAAATCTTGAACATTTCTTGGGCGACCTTGGCTTGTTCATCGCCACCGACGGTCTTGGCTTTGTCGGCGAGTTCGACGAGTTGTTTGATGTACGCCGGCGGTTCGACGCCTTCCTTGCCATTCGAGCGGTACCAATCGTACCAGCGCGGACCGTACGTGGTGTTGCCATAGATACCACTGCGGACATCGTACTTGGTCGCGCCAGTGAACGGAAAGCCCGCGGTGTCCTGGTTCCACACTTCGGCTTGCAGGTCGTTCGATTCGCGGAGCGAGAAATGCAGAGCGCGTTCGCGAATTTGTACGTTCGTCTTGATGCCGACCTTTTCCCAGTCCTTGGCAATCAACTGTGCCGAGTCGGGACCAAAGCCGAGCGCCTGAATAACCGAAAGTTCGATGGTGACGCGCTTGCCGTTCGCCATCAAACGGAAACCTTCGGAATCCTTCTTGTCCAAACCGATCTTGTCGAGCATTTCGTTCGCGAGCTTTTGATTGAACTCGGTGAACTTGTAGGCGTAATCATCGCCCGGATAGTACGGATGACCTTTTTTGGCGACGGGTTGGCGGGGTTCGCCAGTGCCAAGGAACACCGATTCTTGAATCTGCTTGCGGTTGATCGCGTATGACATCGCGATGCGGAAATCCTTGTTCGCCATCACTTTGCCGAGATCGTGATCTTTGGCATAGGTTTGGTTAATGTTCATGATCGCACCCGCGCCACCGAGACTCGACCACAGGGTGACTTTGTACTTGCCTTGCTTTTGTTCGTTTTCTTTGAACACTGGGAAGTTCGACAAGGCGATATGGCGTTCTTGCTGATCGAGTTCGCCGGCGATTGCCGCGAGGTTCAGCGATTGCGCGTCGGCGAAGAATTTCAATTGCACTTCATCAAAGTACGGCAGTTGATTGCCGGCTTTGTCCACACCCACAAAGTACGGGTTGCGTTTCAGGATGAACACTTGATCGCTGATGCGATTCGAGGCGACCCATGCCGCCATGCCCGGGCGATCCGGGGAGTTGAACGGGCTAACACGGTCGAGGAACAATTCTGCCCAGGTCTTGAACTTGTTGTCCGCCACGGCTTTGTCCAGGTCTTCTTTCTTGGCATAGGCAGTGTGGAATTGTTTCAAGTACTTGGTGGGCAAGAACACGGGCACGTTGCGGTCGCCGTAATCCTTGTTCGCCAATTCGAGCAAGAATGTGGTGTTGGGTTCTTTGAAAATCCATTGCACCGTCACGGGATCAACTTGCTTGACTTCGACGGTGGATTTATCCTTGTTCTGCATCCAGGCTGGGACGGCGGGCGTCAAGTCTTTGTTCAGCAAAACGTCCTTGTACCAGAACATGACATCATCGGTCGTGAACGGATCGCCGTTCGACCACTTGCTACTTTCGCGCAGTTTCACCGTCCAGGTCTTGAAATCGGACGACGAGGCGACGCTTTCGGCGTACTTCATATCCACTTTGCCGCCATCGGGCGAGAACACGACGAGCGCATCATAGATGACGCGATTGACGCCGTTAAAGTCCGATGGTCCTGTGAAACCACGACGCCACACCCCTCCATACGTGCCAACTTCATCGCCCGGAATCACGAGCGGATTCTTGGGCAGACGTTGCTCGATGGCGGGCAATTT
>CAZPIR010000259.1:0-6057 GCA_964586085.1 uncultured Anaerolineaceae bacterium
CCGGCGGTTCTTCCGGCGGCGGGAGCACGTTTTTCGATTCAACATCGTTGATAATTTCTTACGCCATCACTGCCGCATCCGCAATCGCCGCTTCATCATTGCTCGGCATTGCAAACTGCACGACGGATGACTGACCTCGTTCCCCTGTCCCCTGGTTTTCGACCGCCGGCACTTCGTACTCGCGCGCCGAGTCTACCAGGATTTGCACTTTGCCTTCACGATGCTCGACCTTGCCAGTAACGAGCAAGGTCATTTCAACACGCCACAGGTCAATCGTCTTTTTGTACGTCTTGGGAAACACGGTCAACTCGATGTCGCCGGTCGGGTCCTCCATGCTGACGAACACCATCGTGTCACCTTTTTTCGTTTGAATGACGCGCGTGTTCGTGACAACGCCGGCGAACGTGACCGTCTTGCCCTGGGACGATTCGTCCAACTGGTTGACGAGGTGCGTGATTTCTTTCGATTGAATTTTCGCGAGGCGCATCACCGGGTTGTCGGAAAAATACGCGCCGGTCAATTCTTTTTCCGCCGCGAGTTTATCGCGATTCGGAATTTCTGGTTCGTCGGGCAGGGTGCCGAACGTGTCGGCGGTTGCGCCCCAACTCGCCGCCGCACTTGTCGGACTCGCCGCGCCGAACAAGGAGAGTTGTCCGCGATCACTTGCGCTGTGTGCGTTCTGGCTCGCCGCCATCATACGATCCAACACCTTGAGCAGTTGCGAGCGGCGACCGAAACGATCCATCGCGCCGGCTTTGATGAGCGATTCGAGCACGCGGCGATTGACCAACCTTAAATCTACGCGCCGACAAAAATCGTCGAGCGATTTGAACGGACCGGCTTTTTTGCGCGCTTCGACAAGCACCTCGACCGCACCAACACCAACGTTCTTGATCGCGCTCAACGCAAAGTGAATGCCCTTGTTGTTCGCGGCAATCGCAAATTGCACATCGCTCGTGTTCACATCGGGCTGATGAATTTCGTAACCCATGCGGCGCGCTTCGCTGACGAGTTGCGACACATCGTCCATGTTGCCGAACTTGGTCATCAACAATGCGGTCATGTACTCGATGGGATAGTATGCTTTGAGGTACGCGGTCTGACACGTCAACACGGCATAGTCCGCCGCGTGCGATTTATTGAAACCATACCGCGCAAAAAATTCCACGTCGTCAAAAATCTGTCCGGCAATTTCGCCGGTAATGACGCCATGTTTCTCCGCGTGCGCCACAAATTTATCGCGCTCTTTCAGCAATTTCTCTTTGTCTTTTTTGCCGACCGCTTTACGAAGCACATCACCTTCGGATGCGGTATAGCCCGCGATCTTGACGGCAATTTCAATGATCTGTTCTTGATAGATCATGATGCCGAACGTGTCGGACAAGATCGGTTCGAGCGCGGGATGGCGATAATCTACTTTTTCCGTGCCATGCAAACGCGCAATGTAATTCGGAATGTATTCGAGCGGACCTGGGCGATACAACGAAATTGCCGCAACGATGTGATCGAATTTGGTCGGCTTCATTTGCTGAAGCACTTTGCGCAATCCCGCGCCTTCGACCTGAAACACGCCGGTCACATCGCCGCGCGCGAGCAAGTCGAATGCTTTCGGGTCTTCGACCGGAATGTTGCCCAGGTCGAACGAAACACCGTGCCGCGCTTGAATCAATTCGCACGCGCGACGCATAATCGTCAACGAGGCAAGACCCAGGTAATCCATCTTGAGCAAGCCCACCCGCTCAAGATGATTCATCTCAAACTCGACAACCGGAAAACCGCCGGTGTTTTCGCCCTTGGTCGGGCGATGCAACGGCGCGTACTCGACGATCGGTTTGTCTGCCACGACGACGCCCGCGGCGTGCGTGCCAGCGTTGCGCGCCACGCCCTCGAGCAAAATCGCATTGTCAATCAAGCGGCGAATGTAATCACTCGATTCGTACGCGTCACGAAATTCCGGAACTTTTTCGAGCGTGTCTTTCAGCTTGATGTTCGGTCCGGTCGGAATGAGCTTGGCGATCCGATCCGCTTCGGCGAGCGGATAATCGAGTGCGCGCCCGACATCGCGAATCGCCGCTTTGGCGCCGAGCGTGCCGAACGTGATGATCTGCGCGACATTGTCCTTGCCGTACTTTTGCGTCGTGTACTCGATCAACTCGGCGCGGCGGTCGTCCTGGAAATCCAGGTCAATGTCCGGCATCGAGATACGACCTGGATTGAGAAAGCGTTCGAAAATCAAACGGTGCTGAATCGGGTCGAGGTTCGTGATGCCCGCGCAGTACGCCGCCATCGAGCCAGCCGCAGAACCGCGCACGTTGTACCAAATGTTGCGCTCGCGCGCCGCGCGAATCAGGTCCCACACGATCAAAAAATACGTGTCGAACCCCATCGTGTGAATGACGCCGAGTTCATAATCGAGACGTTCACGCGCGGCTTGATTGCCGGTCGGATAATATTTTTGGAAACCTTGCTCGCAGATGTGGCGCAGATATGTCTCCGCGTTAAATCCATCGGGCACCGTGACAATCGGCAAGTGAAATTCTTTGAAATCGAGATTGACGTTGCAACGTTCGGCGACGAGGAGCGTGTTCGAAATTGCTTCGGGAAACTCATTCCACACCGCGCTCATCTCATCCGACGATTTCAAATAATAATCCGCGCCGTCCATCCGCATCCGCTTCGGGTCGGTGATGACCGTGCCGGTTTGAATGCACAACAAAACGTCTTGCGCGTTCGCATCTTCGGGGCGAATGTAATGCGCGTCGTTCGTCGCGACGAGCGGCAAATTAAATTCGCGCGCAAGTTCGACGAGTTGCTTGTTCAGTCCGGCAAATTCGGCGATGCCGTGTTCTTGCAATTCGACATAGAGGCGATCCTTGAACACATCGTTGAGCCAGCCGAGCATTTTGCGCGCATCGTCGCGTTTACCATCGTGGAGCAGGCGCGGCACAGGCGCGGACGGGCAACCCGTTGTGCAGATGATGCCCTCGCTGTGTTTGGCGACCAAATCGCGATCCATGCGCGGGTAATAATAAAATCCTTCCAGCTCGGCAGTCGAAACGAGGCGCAGTAAATTTTGATAGCCGGTGTTGTTTTCGGCGAGCAGGAGCATGTGGTACGAACTGCGGTCTTCTTTTGGATCGCGATCCTTGAGCGAACGTTTGGCGAGATACCCTTCGACGCCGATGATCGGCTTGATGCCTTTGGCTTTGCACGCATCGTAAAATTCAATCGCCGCAAACATGGTGCCGTGATCGGTGAGCGCGAGCGCGCGCTGTTTCAATTCGGCGGCGCGTGCCGCAATGTCTTTGGGATGCGCCAGTCCGTCAAGCAGACTGTACTCGCTGTGGACGTGCAGATGAACAAAGTCGCTCATAGTGATTGCCTAGTCGTCAATGAACACGTGCTTGGTGTGAACAGTAAACAGTGGGTGTTGGGTCGAAGACAAACAAGACACGCGAGAGGGAATGAATCGTAAAACCCACTTTCGCGTGACTGGGTACATTATAGCACAGATTTTCTTAACCGGCGCATTCGGTTCGCCATTATCTAAAAATTTTAAGGCAACGCTTGAGCTACGCTGGAATCAGCGCACGGTGATTGACAATTGAGTACTCCTGTGCTAAACTGCCGACCACAACAAAAAAATCATTTTTTCCCAGTCACCTAACCGCATAAACTGCACGCGCTCGGAGACACACCACTCGGTTTGTTTTTTAATGCTCTGCAATTGTAATTTTTTTATTCCTTGTCCGTCGAGTGTGCCACGAGGCGCACTCTTTTTTTGCGGCGCGTCACTGGGAGGAGGCAACGATGGGCATCGAATTACTCCTCCGGATTGTCGGGATGATTGTATTTGCAGTCATCGGCTGGCGCATTGGCGATTCGCTCGGCGCGGGTCCTGATGCGGTCCGCTACATTATTATCCTCGCACTCGCTGGCGCGGCGTTAGGTCTTCTCATCACGCCCTGGATTACGATTCGCCCGTACACGTGGGTGCGTCGCACGATCCGACAAATTCCCGCGCAACAATTGCTCGCCGCGACGATTGGCTTGCTGATCGGCTTGATCATCGCCGCGTTGACCGCGTTCCCACTCTCCTTTTTGCCCAACCCACTCGGCTCAATCTTGCCGTTCGTGTCGCTCATCATCTTTGGCTATCTCGGCGCGTGGGTCATGATTACCCGCGAACGCGATTTTTACGCCATCCTCGGCGGGCGCTTTGGCAAAGAAGGCGCGTCCAAAACGCCCACCTCCGACCAGCAAGTTTTGCTCGATACGAGCGTGATCATTGACGGACGCATCGCCGACATTTCGCACACCGGCTTTATCGGCGGCACGATGATGATTCCGCGTTTCGTGCTCGCCGAACTGCAACACATTGCCGATTCCGCCGATCCCCTGCGCCGCAATCGTGGACGCCGCGGCTTGGACATGCTCAACAAACTGCAAAAAGAATCCATCGTCCCGATTCGCATCACCGATCTCGATGTCGAAGAAGTTCACGAAGTGGACGACAAACTCGTGCGGCTCGGCAAAAATTTGCGTTGCCCGATTGTCACGAACGATTACAACCTGAACCGTGTCGCCGAATTGCAAGGCGTGCGTGTGCTCAACATCAACGAGTTGGCGAACGCGATTCGCGCGGTCGTCCTCCCCGGCGAAACGATGCGCGTGCGCATGGTGCAGGAAGGCAAAGAGTTGGGACAGGGCGTGGCGTACCTCGACGATGGCACGATGGTCGTCGTGGATAATGGGCGACGTTACATCGGCAACACGATTGACGTGGTGGTAACGCGTATGTTGCAAACGAATCAAGGACGTATGATTTTTGCCACACCGGCGGCGGAAGAGAAAAAATAGCGCGATGGTTCGCTTCGGTTACACTTGCATCTGTATCATGGGGACATTGGCGCACAATGTCCCCTTTTTCGCTTTACACCTTGACACTGGAGATAGACCATGAAAATCTATAACACGCTTTCACGTCAAAAAGAAGAATTTACGCCCAACGTTCCCGACCGTGTTGCGATGTACGTCTGCGGTCCCAACCTGTACGATCCGTGCCACGTGGGGCACGCGTTTTCGTACATTGTGTTCGACACGCTGAAACGCTATTTGCGTTTTCGCGGTTACAGCGTGCGCCACGTGCAAAATTTTACCGACATCGAAGACCGCATCATCGCCAAAGCGCAAAAAGAAAACACGACGATTCAAGCGCTCGCCGACACATTCATCACGCGCTTTTACCGCGAGATGGACGCGCTCAACATTGATCGCGCCGACCTGTATCCGCGCGCAACCGGCGTGATTGGCACGATCATCAAAATCACGCAAGGGCTGATCGAAAAAGGATACGCCTACACGGTGGACGGCGATGTGTACTTTCGCGTGCGCAAGGACGACGATTACGGCAAGCTCTCGCATCGCCTGCTCGACGAGATGGAAGCCGGCGCGCGCATCGCGGTGGACGAGCGCAAAGAAGACCCGCTCGATTTTGCGCTGTGGAAATCGTCGAAACCCGGCGAACCGAGCTGGGATAGTCCCTGGGGTAAAGGTCGCCCGGGCTGGCACATTGAATGCTCGGCGATGAACCTGGAAGCGCACGGCGAACAGATTGACCTTCACGGCGGCGGGCACGATGTGATTTTTCCGCATCACGAAAACGAAATCGCGCAGAGCGAATCGTACACCGGCAAAACGTTCGCGCGCTACTGGATGCACAATGCGCTGTTGCGTTTGAGCGGCGACAATTCTGCCGAAGACAAAATGTCGCGTCACGTTGGCAACACCCTCTGGGTCAAGGATGCGCTCGCGCGCCACGAATCAGATGCGATTCGACTTTATTTGCTTTCGACGCATTATCGCACGCCGCTCGCGTGGCGCGACGACGATGTGGATGCCACCGCGCGCGGTCTCGAACGTTGGCGCGCCGCGCTCAAAGATGCCACGCCGGTGACCGGCACGCCCGCCGACAATGCGTTGACCCAGTTTACAAATCAAACGCGCGAAAAATTTATCGCGGCGATGGACGACGACCTGGTCACGCCGCAAGCGATT
>CAZPIR010000260.1:0-1342 GCA_964586085.1 uncultured Anaerolineaceae bacterium
TGCGCCGCATGTATGAAAGCGTGTCCGACCGGCGCGATCACGGTCACGAAACAAGGATTCACCGTTGATTCGGGTGAGTGTGTTGCGTGCATGGATTGTGTGTCGGCGTGTCCCGAATTGGTGATCGGATTTCGAGAGCGACGGAAGACGGAAGACGGAAGACCGACGCCTGACCTTCGTCCTTCGTCCTTCGTCCTTGGTCTGTCCCGTCGCCAATTTATCGTGAGCGCAACGACTGCGATTGCCTCGGTCGCGCTCTTTCGCGCCGCGCCGAGCGCAAAACGCGACGACGCTTGGCTCGTACGTCCACCCGGCGCGCGCGACAATAATTTTCTCGAAAAATGTATTCGTTGTGCCGAGTGCGTCAAGGTCTGTCCGACCGGCGCATTGCAACCCAGTTTGATCGAAGCCGGCGTCGAAGGATTCTGGACGCCGTTGCTCGTGCCGCGTGGCGGCTATTGCGATTACTCGTGCAACGCGTGCGGGCAAATCTGTCCGACCGGCGCGATCCCGCCGCTCGCGCTCGACCAGAAACGCGAGACTATCATCGGTGTCGCGTACATTGACGAGCATCGTTGCTTGCCCTGGGCGAGCAACAATCGATGTGTTGTGTGCGAAGAAATGTGTCCTGTGCCGGAAAAAGCGATTCGGCTCGATGAAGTAGATGTCGTCACGCCGGATGGTCGCAAGGTGCACGTGCAACGTCCGCGTGTCATTCACGACTTGTGTATCGGTTGTGGCATCTGCGAGTACCAATGTCCGCTTGCCGGACCTGCCGCGATTCGCGTTTACGTGCCAACTAATTTTCCTTCGCGTGCGTAAAAAAATTATTTCACCGCAGAGTCGCAGAGGGCGCAGAGAAAAAATAAAACTCTGTGTTCTCCGCGTCTCTGCGGTGAATTTTTTTGCCTAGTTTGCACTCGTCGCGTTTACGCACTATAATCACCGCGTCAAAAATTTCTGGGAGTGTGATATGTCGGAAAAACTAGATTCGTTTTTAAAAAAACATCTCGATGAGTACATTGCCGAGACCGCGCAGTTGTGCGCGCAACCCAGTGTCTCGGCAAAAGGCGAAGGCACACACGAGTGTGCGAACTTGATTGTGGACACGTTGCAGCGGCATGGGTTTCGCGTTCACAAATTTGCGACGCCCGGCAATCCGATCATCGTCGGTCATGCCGATGGCGTGTCGCGCCGCACGTTGTTGTTTTACAATCATTACGATGTGCAACCGCCCGAACCGCTCGAACTGTGGACGACGCCGCCATTCGAGCCGACGATTCGCGATGGCGCGTTGTACGCGCGCGGCTCGAAAGATGACAAGGGCGAATTTATGGCGCGC
>CAZPIR010000260.1:1442-6014 GCA_964586085.1 uncultured Anaerolineaceae bacterium
CGCGATGAACGCATTCGCATCCCAGGTTTTTACGATCACGTCAAACCGCCGAGCGAAGCCGATTTGAAATTGCTCGACGAGTTGCCGGACTTTGAAGAGTGGCGCGTCAAAACATTTGGCGTCAAGGATTTTGTGCGCGGCTTGCGCGGCAAAGCGTTGAACCGTGCCGTGTTTGAACCGACGTGCAACATTCAAGGCATCACGGCGGGTTATCAAGGCGCGGGCAACAAGACCGTGATTCCAGCACGCGCATCGGCAAAGATTGATTTTCGTCTCGTGCCCGACCAAAGCCCCGACGACATTTTTGCGAAACTGCGCGAACATCTCGACAAGCAAGGATTTGAAGATGTGCGCGTCGAGTGGTCGGGTGCGATGTGGCCCTGCAAAGTTTCGGTGGATGATCCATTCGTGCGTCTCACGGCACGCACGGGTCAAGAAATTTATGGACATCCCACGCTCCTCAGTCCGATTGGTGGGGGCAGTAGTCCGATGTATGCGTTTGCCAAGCCGCTCGACATTCCGATTGTCACGTGCGGCGTGGGGTACGCGAACAATCGCACGCACGCGCCGGACGAACATGTGCGTCTCGTAGATTTTCTGAATGCCGCGCGCCACATTGGGCGCATTCTCAACGAGTTTGCCGATTTGGATGACAAACCTCAAGCAAAGGATGAGACAAATGGAAATTAACATTGCGGTCGTTCCTGTCGCCGGGTTAGGCACACGCCTTTTGCCCGCGACGAAATCGCAACCAAAAGAAATGTTGCCGGTCGGACGCAAGCCGGTCGTGCAGTACGTCGCCGAAGAATTAACGCGCGCCGGAATGAAACGCTTGCTGTTCATCACCGGACCCGGCAAAACGTCCATCGAAAATCATTTCGACATGGATGGCGAGTTGATTCAAACTCTGCGCGAAAATGGCAAAGAAGATTTGCTCGCCGAACTGGAATTCGAGCGCGCGCCGCTCCAGTATTTTTACACGCGCCAGCGTCAACTCCTCGGTCTGGGTCACGCAGTTTTGTGTGCGCGCGATTTTGTCGGCAACAATCCGTTCGTCGTCGCGCTCGGCGATTCGATCATTGGCTTGAACGCGCAGAGCGACATTGTGCATCGCATGACCGACGCGTTTCTCGCCAACAAAGCCGATGCGGTTGTCGCATTCGAGCAAGTGCCGAGCAACGAAGTGCATCACTATGGCATCGCCAAACCGAAAACGACGGGTGATGTGTTTGAAATTGCAGACGTGATTGAAAAGCCGAGTGCAGAAGAAGCGCCGAGCAATTTTGCGATTGCCGCGCGGTACGTGTTCGCGCCAAATATTTTCGACGCGCTCGCGCGCACCAAGCCCGGCAAGGGTGGCGAGATTCAACTGACCGATGCGATTCGCACGGTGATTCAAGAGGGCGGCAAGGTGTTTGGTCTCACTCTGCGTGATGAACGACGCTATGACATTGGCAACTTTGACGCATACTTTCGCGCGTTCGTCGAGTTTGCGCTCGCCGATGAAAAGCATGGCGCGACATTGCGCGAACATTTGAAACAAATCGTCAACGAAACGCGTTAAGGAGGACGACGATGTACCTCATTCGCAAACGCGCGCACGCGCGCGCCGGTTTGATTGGCAATCCGTCGGATGGTTATAACGGCAAAACGATTTCGATCATCGTCCGCAACTTTTGGGCAGAGGTCGTGTTGTACGAATGGGACTCAGTGGATATTGTGCTCGCCGAAAATGATCGTGCCAAATTTCGTTCGGTGCGTGACCTTGCCAAAGACGTGACCCTGCATGGTTATTATGGCGGCATTCGGCTCATCAAGGCGACCATCAAACGTTTCGTCGAGTACTGCGAAGCGCGCAACATTTATTTGCACGAGCGGAATTTTTCGGTGCGTTACGATACGAACATTCCGCGTCAGGTTGGTCTTGCCGGGTCGAGTGCGATCATCGTCGCGACGTTGCGCGCGTTGATGGAATTTTACGAGGTGACGATCCCGCTCGAAATCCAACCCAGTTTTGTGCTTTCGATTGAACGTGAAGAGCTGGGCATCGCCGCCGGTTTGCAGGATCGCGTGATCCAGGTGTACGAAGGCGTCGTATTTATGGATTTCGACAAGGCGCGCGAACGGATCATTGATGGGTTCAAGTGTTACGCGTACGAACGCCTCGACCCGGAATTATTGCCGCCGGTGTATGTGTCGTACAACAACACGCTCAGCGAACCGACCGAAGTGTTTCACAACGATATTCGCGGACGCTATGATCGCGGCGAAGCAATGATCGTCAACGCGATGGGCAAGTTTGCCGGACTCGCGGCGCAGGCGCGCGAAGCGATTTTGCAACGCGATGCCGCGCGACTCGGCACGTTGATGGACGAAAATTTCAACACGCGGCGAAGCATCTTTCAGTTATCGCCCTGGCAGGTGGAGATGGTCGAGGTGGCGCGCACGTGCGGCGCAAGCGCGAAATTTGCCGGGTCGGGCGGCGCGATCATCGGCACGTATCGCGATGAGGCAATGTTCGAGTGCATCCGCGAAAAGATGGCGGCGATTGGTTGTCGCACCATCAAGCCGCAAATCAATCCGTAAAATTCTTCTTGTCATTTCAACGAGCGAAGCGAGGAAAATTTTTATCAGGGTGCGATTTCTCGCTTCGCTTGAAACGACACGGTTTGAATAAATCTATGAAATACAGGTGCTCTTTTGGCTTATGGAATTCTATTCGGTTTAATCAGCGCGTTCATTTGGGCGACGACGAGTCTAGCGATCAAGGCACAGTCGGATAAAATTCATCCGACCTCGTTCAATGCCTTTCGGATGATTGTCGCCTCGTTGTTTACGTTTGCACTGCTCCCGTTCTTTGATGGTTGGCAAGCCCTGACCCAGGTTTCGTCCTCTTCATTCATTGCGCTTGCCGCGTCTTCGCTGATCGGTATTGCGATTGGCGATGTGATGTACTTTTGGAGTCTGACCAAAATCGGCGCGTCGCGCGCTCTGCCACTCTCCGGCGCGTACACCTTGTTCACCTGGTTGATTGCCGTACCAGTGCTCGGCGAACCGGTCACGCTCGGCGCGGTGGCGGGCACGGTGCTGGTGCTTCTCGGCGTGTATCTCTTGTCGCCGAAGCAGGATGATCACATTCATACTGACCCGCGCACGGTGCGCATCGCGACGTTCGCCGCGCTCGGCGGTGCGGCGTTGTGGGCGATTGCGACGACATTGCTCAAAATGGGCATGCAGGATTCGGCGAGCGTGCTCGTCGTGAATGCGGTGCGTTTGCCGGTTGCCGCCGTTGCGACGACGCTGGTGGGGTACGTCCAAGCACGCGGCAAATTGTGGGATGGTTACACAAGAGCGAGCCTACCCAAATTGACTTTGCTGGCATTGTACAGCACCGGTATTGGCATGATTGTGTGGACGCTCACGGTGGAGTATGCGGGCGCCGCGCGCGCGTCACTGCTCAACACCGCGTCGCCGCTGATTGGCGTCCCGCTCTCGGTGGTGTTTTTGCGCGAACGAGTAACGCGCTTGGTCGCGCTCGGCACTTTGTTGTCGGTTGCCGGTGTGTGGTTGATTCTGTTACCGAAATAAAAAATGCGGCGAGTGAGAAAAACACGCGCCGCATTTTTTTATATTGTCTCAAAACCTGGGTAACGCCGCGCGCGTGACCGGCAAATATGCCGAGGGAAAAAAATTCTATAGCGCGTTGTTGGAGCAAGGACGCGCCTGCAATGCCTTGCCCGAAGTTGCGGTCGCATTGAACAACCTGGGAATCATTGCGAATTCGACCGCCCATTTTTCACAAGCCAAGCAACTCCATCAAGAATGTTTGGCGTTGCGCGGCGCGATGGGTGATCGCGCGGGTACGGCATCGTCACTGCTCAATCTTGCGGTTGTGCACACCGACCTGGGTGAGTACGCGCAAGCCGAGCCATTGATTCGGCAGGCGATGGAAATTTGCAACGAATTTGGAGACCGGCGCAGGTTGGCGGCGACCAACACAAACCTGGGTGCGCTTGCGTTTATGCAAGGACGCTTTGCCGAAGCCAAAATTTTTTATGCGCGTGCGCTCGACCTGCATCGTGAAACCGGCTATCGCCTAGGCATCGCGGTGGCGTTGAACAATGTAGGCACAGCGGCGTACAGTTTAGGCGAGGTGCGTGAAGCATTCGTGTATCTGCATCAGGCGCTCGCGGAAGCGCAAGAAAGTCAATTGGATTTTGTCGCGCTGGATGCGTTGGTGTGGCTGGCGGCGTTGTATTGCCAACAGGGCAGGGCAGAATTAGCGGCCGAGCTGGTGACGCTGGTTCTGCATCACCCGGCGAGCGATAATGAAACGCTCGCGAGCGCACGCAAACAGTTTGCCAAATTCGAAAATGAATTAACGCGCGAGGTGATGACGCGAGCCGAGGCACGCGGACGCGTCCGTAAATTAGAGGAAACGGTCGCGGAGATTTTGCGCGAGTATCGTCAATAAAAAAAGGGCAGGTCTCAACGACCTGCCCTGGTTTTTTTAGCGAGTCCACACCGGGTGATCGCCCCCGGTGAGCTGGCGCACATTCGCGCCGTTAATGT
>CAZPIR010000261.1:0-5986 GCA_964586085.1 uncultured Anaerolineaceae bacterium
TCCCATTCTGAATTCTGAATTCTGACTACTGAATTCTCCAAGGAGGACAAGGTGTTCGATTTTCTCAAAGGCAACAAGGTCAATCTCACACTCACACTCGATCAAGCCGGCAAGACATTGCATTTCGGCGATGCAGTCAGCGGCAAACTCGTCGTCGAAAACGAAAAGGAATTGAAAATCCAGGAAGGGCGCATCGCGCTCGTTTTCAAAGAAGAATCAGAGTATCGCTATGAATCGCGTAGCACGGACTCGGATGGAAATTCGGAAACCGAGGAATCTACCGCGTGGCAGAGCGAAGAGCACGTTGCCGCGCAAACGATCATCTTGCGCGAGGGCGCGATCCCGGCAAAATCAGCCAAGACATTCGAGTTCAATTTTGCGATTCCGCAAAACACTCTGCCGACGATTGAAGGCGGACAAATCGTGCGCGGCAAATGGCTGGTCAAAGCCACACTCAGTCGCAAGATGGCATCGGATTACAATGCACAGGAAGAAATCATCGTTGTGTCTGTCGCCGCGCCGCGCGCATCGGGTGTGTCCGACCTGGGTTACTCGAACGAACCCGGCGAAGCGGAAATGGCGTTTCGCCTTCCCGGCGGTGAGTGGGCGATGGGTGAAACGATTCAGGGCGAGTTGCTCATCAACCCGCAGAAAAATTTCGATGCGACCGAAGTGCGAGTCGAAATCGTACGCACCGAGTATGTCTCGCGTGACAAGGGCAACACGCACACCGAAAAGCAAACGATCAAACTTGCCGGTGGTACGAAAGTGGTTGCCGGACAACCGCTCATATACCCGTTTCGCATCGCCATTCCGACCGTGCGTCCGCCGACATGCGCGACCGAAAATTTCAAGGTGAGTTGGGAATTGACCGGAATCTTGGCGCGGCGGTTTCGTGGTGACACCCAGGTTCAAGTTGATTTTCAAGTCGCGCACAGCCGCGCCGGATGATTTTATTCTTTCGCCGTTTCGTGATAGAATAGCATAGAGATTAGGTAAAGGAGGTGATAGTTTTACAGAGACAGACATACTGCGTACGTAAACAGACCCGACTAGAATTTCTCTCAAGGAGGAGAAGATGCGTTCCAAATTAATGTTCGTGTTTGTGCTCGTTGCGTTGTTAGTGTTTGCGGTGGCATGTGCCTCACCGACCCCCGAACCGACCAAAGTGCCGCCCACTGCGGTACCTGCGGCACCCAAGCCGACCGATGCACCCAAGGCAACCGAAGCCCCCAAGCCGACAGCGGCACCCGCGGCGACAGCCGTTCCGGCAACTGCCGCGCCGAAACCGACCGAAGCTCCCAAGCCAGCCGCTCAACTCAAGGGCGAATTGAATTTGCTCTGCACGCCGCAAGAAGAGTGGTGCGCGGGCATGAAGAAAGAATTCGAAGCCAAGAATCCCGGCGTCACCGTCAACTATATCCGCCTCTCGGCGGGTGAAGCGGTGACCCGCTTGCGCAACGAAAAATCCAATCCCCAGTTTGACATTTGGTGGGGTGGTCCCATTGATTCGCAGATTGCCGCGAAAAAAGAAGGACTGCTCGAACCCTACAAGAGTGCCGCGCAAGCCAACATCATTGATCCCAAGTTGATGCTCGACAACGATGCGAACCCGTCGTGGGCAGGCATCTATGTCGGCTCGCTCGGTTTCGGGACGAATACCAAGCAGACCGCGATCAAGCCGCCGACCTCGCTCGATGATTTGATCAAGCCCGAAATGAAAGGGCAAATCGTGATCGCGCACACGGCGACTTCTGGCACGTCGTTAACGTTCATGTGCACTGTGCTCCAAATCAAGGGCGAACAAGCGGGCTGGGATTACATGAAGAAATTCTCCGCGAATGTTTTGCTCTGGACGAAATCGGGCGCGACCCCGGTCCAAAACGTGGGCAAGGGTGAAGCGGCTGTCGGCGTCGTCTTTTCGCATGACATCGTCAAAGGCATTGACGACGACAAGATGCCGATTGCGTTGACGTTCCCCTCCGAAGGCACCGGGTACGAAATTAGTGGCATGGCGATCATCAAGGGCGCCAAGAACCTGGACAATGCCAAGGCATGGTACGATTGGGCATTGCAAGGTAGCACACAAGAACTCGGTAAAAAGTACAAAGCCTATCAAGGTTTGACCATCAAGGGCGCGGTTCCCCCCAAGCCAGAACTTTTGCAAGTCAAGTTGATCAATTACAACTTTGACTATTGCGGCAACAACAAGACCGCGTTCATTGACAAGTTCTCCAACGAAATCGCCGCCGCATCGCTCGCCAAGTAAGACACGGAGATTAGGAGACACGGAGACAAGGAGACCGTCAAGGTTCTCCTTGTCTCCCTTTCGCCTTGTCCCCTTGTCCTTTAATCAAGAGTCAACTATGACAGTTGCAACCCGCTCTTCCCCCGTGCAGTCACTCGTTCGCCGTTATCACGAATTTCGTATGATCGCCCAAGACCCGGTGTTGTTGATCGGTCTAATCATCACCGGGGTATTCATCCTCACGTTTGTGGTGTGGCCCCTCGCGCGCGTAATCGTGCAGGGTTTTTTCTTCGCCGATGGACAGCCCAACGCTGGCGCGTTCAGTCTCGACCAGTTTACGCGCTATGCGGATCCGAAATTCGCCGGGCAGTACTGGCAGGTTTTTTTCTGGACGTTGGAGATGGGTGTGCTCGCGGCAATTGGCGCCACCGCGCTCGGTTTTCTCTTTGCGTATACGATGGTGCGTTGTAACATTCCCTTCAAGGGTGTGGTTCACGCGCTCACGCTCTTGCCCACCATTTCGCCGCCGTTCGCTATCGCGCTCGCCGCGATTCTTCTCTTTGGGCGTTCGGGTCTGGTCACCAAAGATATTTTGGGCATCCAGTTCAAGCCCGGCATGAACGACATTTACGGCATGGACGGGCTAGTCTTTGTCCAGATCATTACGTTCTTTTCCGTTGCGTATCTCATCATTCGCGGTTTGCTCGAACGGATTGACCCCTCGATGGAAGAAGCCGCGCTCAGTTTGGGCGCGAGCAAATGGTTTATCTTTCGCTCGATCACTTTGCCGCTCCGCACCCCCGGCAGCTCCGCCTCTTTCCTCTTGATGTTCGTCGAATCGCTCGCCGACCTAGGCAATCCGGTTTTCATCGGTGGCAATGTCACCGTACTCTCGACGCAAATTTGGATCGCGGTCAATGGTGAGTTTAATCAACAAAAGGGCGCGGCGTTGTCGTTGATCCTGCTCTTGCCCACGCTCACGGTGTACATTTTGCAACGTTACTGGGTCTCGCGCAAATCGTACATTTCGGTGACCGGCAAACCGACCGGTGGCGGCGCGGGTTTCGTCAAAGAGCCGTTGATTCGCTGGACATTTATCACGTTGACGTTCCTGGTTCTGCTCTTGATCCTGGCACTGTATGCCGCGATTTTCCTCGGCTCGATTACCAAATTGTGGGGCATTGATTACAGTCTTGACTTTACCCACTATGGGCGCATGTTCGCCGCCGGGCTAACCGCCGTGCTCGACACGACGTTTCTCTCTGCCGTTGCCACGCCGATTGCCGGCATTGCCGGCATGGTGATTGCATTCCTCGTCGTGCGAAAAACATTCAGTGGCAAAGAGGCGCTCGATTTCGGTTCGAACATGGGCGGCGCGGTACCCGGCACGATCCTGGGTATCGGTTACATTATCGCCTTCATCCAAGCGCCGATGCCGGTCGTTATCATCGTGTATGCGATGCTGGCGTACTATTTGGTCGCGCCGGCTCTGCGTGGATTTTTCCCGCGCGCACTTGTCCTGCTCGTCGGCTCTCTGCTTGGCATGGGCTTGCTGTTTTTGAGTTTGAACGAAAAAGCGCGTCAACCGCTTTTGACGAATGCCTGGATCAAGCCATTCGAAAGTTTGCCGATGCTCGATACGCAAACGTGGTTGATTCTGCTCACGGGCATTTTGCTCGCGGTTGCCTTTGCGAGTTTGTTCCTCGTCGAACGCAAAGCGCGCCGCGCGGTTGTGATTATGCTCGTGTTCATGGCGGCGTATTTGCTCTCACGCCAATTCATCGCCGAGTACACTCTGCCGATTTTGGTATGGGCGCGCTCGATGGGTGGTGATTTTTGGCCTCGCTTTGGTGCAAGTCTGATCAAGTGGATCAATTTGCTATTTCAACCGCCGACGGCGATCCTGGGTTTCACGTACACCGCGATGGGTGCATTCGTTGTCGGGCACATGACGGCACGCGCGCGTGTGCCAATCACCTTGATCTTAATGGCGGTCGGTTGCGCGATCACGTTCTGGGGCACGCCGCTCGCGCTCGTCGGTTCGCCGTACATTATTCTCGCCGCGTATGCCGTGCGCAGTTTGCCGGCATCGGTGCGCGCCGGCATTGCGTCGCTCCAACAAATTGACCCAGCCATCGAAGAAGCATCCACGAACCTGGGCGCGGACGCGTCGCTCACGTTCCGCCAAGTCACTCTGCCGTTGATTCTACCGGCATTCATCGCCGGGTTGATCTTTAGTTTCGCGCGGCACATGACCTCGCTCTCGGCGATCATCTTCTTGTCGTCGGCGAAATGGCCCATCCTCACGGCGCTCATCATGAGCGAAGTCGAACAGGGCGGCACGAGCGTTGCCGCCGCGTACTCGATGGTGCTCATCTTTATCGTGCTCATCGCGATTGGGTTGATGTACCTCATCGTCGGGCGAATGTTCCGTGAAGGCGCCGAGTTGTCGTTGGGCGCGGGCTAAATGCGAATGGGAAAAGGGGAGAGCGGGAGACAAGGAGAATTTTTTCTCCGCTCCCCCCGCCAAAACTTTTAGGAGTCTTTCCAATGTACTTGACCCTCGATCATCTAACTAAAAAATTTCCGGCGCGCGGCAGACAGAGCGGCGAAGTCAATGCGGTAGACGATATTTCGATTAGCATCGAAAAAGGACAATTTGTCACGCTCCTGGGTCCATCGGGTTGCGGCAAAACGACCACGCTCCGTCTCGTCGCCGGCTTCGAGTTCCCCACGTCCGGTCACATCGTGCTCGATGGCGCGCGGCTCGAAGACGTGCCGCCGAATCGCCGCGACATGGCGATGGTGTTTCAGAGTTACGCGATTTTTCCACACCTCAATGTGTTTGAAAATATCGCGTACGGTTTGAAAATCAAAAAATTGCCGGACGCCGAAATCAAACGGCGCATCAGCGAAGTGATGAAACTGACCCAGTTGACCGGGTTGGAAGATCGCGCGCCGAATCAGTTGTCCGGCGGACAGCAACAACGTGTCGCGCTCGCGCGTGCGCTCGTCGTCGAACCCAAAGTGTTGTTGTTCGACGAGCCGCTCTCGAACCTGGATGCGAAACTGCGCGAGGAGATGAGATTTGAGATTAGAGATTTGCAGAAGCGTTTGGGCATCACGGCGATTTACGTGACGCACGCGCAAGAAGAAGCCTTGGTCATGTCCGACTTGATCGCGATCATCAACAAGGGCAAGCTCGCGCAACTCGGTTCGCCCGAAGATGTGTACGAGCGTCCGCGCAGTAAATTCGTCGCCGACTTTATCGGCTTGTCCGATTTTCTCCCAGCGCAAGTTCAATCTGTACGTGACAGCACGGCTCAAGTCGCGGTGGCTGGCACATCGTTCACTGTGCCGACCGTGCATCCTGTGTCGGCGGGGCAATCTATGGTCTTTCACATTCGCCCGTACGATATTGTTTGTGTGGACAATGCCGTGACGGATAATGTGGTGCCTGGGATCATTCAGCACGCAACATATCTGGGCAACATCATTGATTATCGTGTCGAGATTGGCGAAAAATTATCGTTGCGCGTCCAAGCCGGCACGGACAATCGTTATGCGGCAGGCGACCGCGTACGTTTGCATTTCCCGCCGGCGAAATGCCATTTGTTGGCAGAAGAATAAAAAACGCTATGCGTGATTCGCGCAAATTGCGCGGGTCACGCATTTTTGTTGTCAATTTATGCACACGTTTGCATAAAAAATGATTTTGTGATAAAAATGGAGGCATGA
>CAZPIR010000262.1:0-5972 GCA_964586085.1 uncultured Anaerolineaceae bacterium
AGGACGACGAGAATCGAGAGATACCCATAACCGCCGGAAATCGAAGGGATCAGGCGCGCCCACACGCCGGCTGATTGAACGACGCCAGCGATTCCGGCGAACGCACCGCACAACGCAAACGCGCCGAGCATATACCGATTCGTCGGAATGCCGAGCCAAAACGCCGAGCGCGTGTTCTTGCCAATGGCTTTTAACTTTAAACCCCACTGCGTGCCGCGCAACGCAAAATAAATGATGACGAGCGACACGAACGCGAGAATCAGTTCGATGGGTCCGATGGACAAGCCGGGAAAATTCGGCAGAACGGCGGCGGGGCGAAATGGTTCCGTGCCACTGGTTGAGGCGACCCCTTCCTTTTTCCAGGGACCGATAATCAGATAGAGCGCGATGCCCATCGCGACAAAATTCAAACCCAGTCCGCCAAAAATTTCGTGCACGCGCCCAAACACCTTGAGCGCGCCGGCGAGGAGCGCCCACAACGCGCCGCCAATCATTCCGGCGACGATCATCAGGGGCAATAAAATTTCCGCCGGCAAATCGAACGAGCGCGCGACCCAGGTCGCAAAAATCGCGCCCATCGCAATTTGTCCTTCGATGCCAATGTTCCACAAGCCGGCAGTGAACGTGATGAGCAAGCCAACCGCGCAAAGCACGAGCGGCACCCAGGCGTCCATCACCCCGCTGATTTTTTCGGTTGTGCCGAACGCGCCGTTCCAAATCGTCGCGTACGCTTTGGCGGGATCGGCGCCAACCGCGACGAGCGCGAGCGTCGTCAAGATCAAGCCGAGTACGATCGGTCCAATCGTCCACGCGGCGTCGAGCCAAAAAGATTTTTTCGCGGTCGTTTCGCTCATAGCCCTTTGCCCCCGATGAGTTCGCCGAGCAGCTGCACCGAAACGTGATCGCTGGACGAAACCATTTTGACTTGTCCGCCGGAAAAAACCAGGATGCGGTCGCTGTACTCGAAAATCTCATCCAGGTCGGCGGAAGCGTAAATGATTGCCGCGCCGCGCTTGCGCCGTTCGAGCAATTGTGTCCACACCCACATCGAAGATTCGATGTCGAGTCCGCGCGTCGGATGTTCGAGCAAAACCAAATTCAAATTCGGTTGCAGTAACGAAAGCAAGGCGCGTTGTTGATTGCCGCCCGACAGCGCTTCGACGCGCGAGGTCGGCACGCCGCGAATGCTGTACTCTTTGATGCGCGTTTGCGCAAACGTAAGCGCGGCATTCCAATCCACGAAAAATTCTTGCGAGCGTTTGGCGAGCACAAAATGTTCGGTGAGGTTCAAGCCGGGCACGAGACCTTCTTCGAGGCGACCCGCCGGCAAATACGCGACGCCGCGATCCAGGTAGTTTCGGTACGGCTGTCCATTCATCTTGGCGCCCGCGAGCCACATATCGCCGGCAACCGGCTGGTCGAGTCCCGCGCACATTCGCAAAAATAAACGTTGCCCGCTCCCTTCGATGCCGGCAAGCCCAATCACCTCGCCCGCGCACAATTGCAGGTTGATGTTCGGCACACGCAAACGATAATCGGCAACGGCAACGTTGCGGAGGTCGAGCACCGGCTCGCCGAGTTCAATCGCTTCGCGCGCGCTCGTGACGAGCGCCTGCCCAAACATCAACTTGACGAGTTGCTCGCTCGTGAACGGACGCGCGACCTCGCCGACAACCTGCCCCAGACGCAACACGGTCACTTGACTACACAACGCCTCGGCGTCTTCCAATTTGTGCGTGACGAAAATAATCGTCATCCCTTCGGACGCGAGTCGTTTGAGCGTGTCGAACAATTTTATTTTTTGCGGGAGCGAAATGCCGGTCGTCGGTTCGTCGAAAATCAAAATTTTTGCGCCGAGCGAAAGCAAGCGCATAATTTCGAGTTGCTGGCGTTCGC
The DNA here is from genome assembly GCA_964586085.1 of uncultured Anaerolineaceae bacterium. GTDB lineage: Bacteria > Chloroflexota > Anaerolineae > UBA4142 > UBA4142 > JACRBM01. The sequence continues at coordinate 1,897 of CAZPIR010000262.1, forward strand.
CCACGGTCAACGAGGAAACCGGCGCATCGGGGTCGAGGTCAAAGCCAAACTGCCCGGAATATTTTTTGAGGTCGGCGAGCGCGGCATCGCGCTTTTGCACAAAGCCATCGTCGCGCCCAAGCAAAAAATTGTCGAGCACCGAGAGCGGTGGAAAATCGAGCGGGTCTTGGTGGAGCATCCCGACGCCGCCGCGAATTGCCGCCGCCGGATTTTTGAACGCGACGTTGCGTCCGTCCACCAAAATTTCGCCGGCGTCGCGGTGAATAAAACCAGAGAGCATTTTCATCAACGTGGATTTGCCCGCGCCATTTTCACCAAGCAAGCCGTGAATCGTGCCGGCTTGAATCGTCACGCTGACATCGCGGTTGGCGTACACCGCGCCAAAATGTTTGTGGATGTTTTTGAGTTCGACGCGCATAGGTTCCTTAAGGTAGGGGCGCACGGCCGTGCGCCCCTACGTGAAAAGAATTATTTACTTGGCGCGCTTTGTCCGGTCATACCTTGCAACAACTGCGGCAAGTACCAAATTTCCTTGTCGGTCGCCGTCGCGCCGTCTTTGACGTAGACGGAATTGTCTTGCAAAGTGATGGGACCTTTCCAGAGATTGATACTGTTATCGCCCAAGCCCTTGATAAACGTTTCGACCTGGGTCTTGTTCGCCGCGCTCAACGCTTTGCCGAACGTGAAACCGACGGCGCTCGTATCGGCATTGTTGATGTCTTTCCAATCCGGTCCGTCCCAATCCCAGGATGCCTTGTACGTGCCGGCTTGGAAATCCTTGATGGTCTTCAAGTAGCGCGGACCCCAGTTAAAGTACGGCACGCCGAGGCAGACATTTTCGGCTTCCTTGCAACCTTCCTTGAAATCGTACGAGACCGCCCACACTTTTTCGCCCTTGGCGGCGCGCTGACCGGCGACGACGAGCGCTTCGGTCGTGTCAATGCCGGAGATCACGACATCGTTGCCGGCGTTAAAGAAATCGTTCGCCACTTTGGTCGGGTCGAGCGTGACACCAGGGATGTTGAACCAAAAGCCGATCCATTTCACATCGAATTTCAAATCGGCGGCGGGTTTCTTGGCGTACGTCGTCCAGCAATATTTTGCGCCGAGGTACGCGGCATCCGCGAGGCGGCGCGTTTCATCGTTGATCAGGGGACCCAAGAAACCGATCTTGCCCGTCTGGGTCGTCAAAGCGGCGGAACACCCGGCGACCATCTTCATGTATTCCATCTTGCCCATGAAATTGCCAAGGTTCTTGATGTCTTTGAAATTCTTGCCGTCTTTCCACGCACTGTCGCCGGAGGCATTGATGAACGTAATGTCCGGGAATTTTTGCGCGACGGCAATCGTGTCGGTCTGGAAATCATCCGAGGTCGTGAGGATTAATTTCACGCCCTTGGATTTCATGTCATTCACAACTTGCTCCAGCGTGGTGCCGGGGCGGTCGGCGGGATTCAACTTGTCGAGGTAGATGAAATCGGAACCGGGGAGTTTGCTCTTGACGTACTGCGCGCCTTGATAGTGCGCTTCACTCCAACCGTGATCGTTGTACGGACCCACCAGAATCACGCCAAACATGACCCCGGCGGCTTTGGGCGCATCGGTCGGTTTTGCCGCTGGCGCGGCAGTCGGCGGAGCGGGCGTGGGCGCCGGCGTCGGCGCAGGGGCGCACGCCGCAATCAACGCGACGGCTAAGGCAAGCATGACAATCAACAATAATTTTTTCGACATTTCCAATTCTCCTTTTCAAAGTGTCCAATCATTTTACTGTGGCTCCAATCGCAAGTTAGTCTGTGGCATCACCTCCTTGCGAGTTTGAGGTTGCAGTGCTCGTCTTTGAAACCTGGACCTGAAACTCAGTCTGCGAACACCGAAACAAAATCGAACTTGTTCACATCCACCAAACCCTTGTCGGTCAATTTCAATTCGGGAATCACGGGCAAGGCAAGGAACGCGAGCGCCATGAACGGACCATGAATATCGCATCCCAGGTCGTGCGCGGCTTGTTCGAGATCGTCCAATTCTTCGCGCACGCGTTCGAGCGGTTGATCGCTCATCAAGCCGGCAATCGGTAGCGGCAAACGCGCAAGCACCTGCCCGTCAGCAACGGCGACCAAGCCACCCTGCATGGCGGCAATCGCGCGCGCGGCAGTCATCATGTCGTCGTCGTTCGTGCCGGCGACGATGATGTTGTGCGAATCGTGCGCCACACTCGACCCAATCGCGCCGCGTTCCAATCCCAGCCCACGCACAAAACCCAGTCCAACATTGCCGGTGTTTTGATGTCGTTCGATCACGGCGATCTTGAGAATGTCGCGCGTGACATCCGACACGACCAATCCGTTTTCGATGCGCGCGTCTTCGATGGTTTGGGTCGTGACGAGTTGTTCCGGCACCATACCCATCACGCGCACTTGCTTGTGTCCGTCCGCGCGCAAACGCAAATCCACTTTCGACCAATTGACATTCATCGAGTTGCGAATGGGCGGGCGACGCGGTGGTTCCTCTTGCGGCAGAACGCGCCCATTGCGCGCGACCAACTTGCCGCCCCGATACACTTGCTCGACATTTATCTTGTGAAGGTCGTCAAAGATAACAAGGTCGGCACGACGACCCGGCGCAATCGCGCCGCGATCATGCAAGTTAAAGTACTCGGCCGCATTCAAGGTGGCGATTTGAATGGCGGTAATGGGATCGAGTCCTTCGCGAATGGCGGTGCGAAGCATAAAATCAATGTGCCCCTCGTCAATTAAATCGGAAGGAAAACGGTCGTCGGTGACAAAGAGAATGCGGCGCGCATTCCAGGGCGTAATGACCGGCAGTAACGCTTTCAAATTGCGCGCGTTCGATGCCTCGCGGATCATCACGCGCATGCCGAGCCGGATTTTTTCGCGCGCCTCGGCGACGTTCGTGCACTCGTGGTCGCTCGCGATGCCGGCGGCGACATACGCTTCGAGGTCGCGCCCGGTCACGCCCGGCGCGTGCCCGTCAATGCGCCGATTAAAGAACGCGCGCAGTTTGTCGAGCACTTCTTGGTCGCGATAGAGCACGCCGGGATAGTTCATCATTTCGCCCAAGCCGATAACCCAGGGATCATTCTTGAAGGTGATGAGGTCCGACCAACGCAAAATGCCGCCGTTCGTTTCGAGGTGGGTTGCCGGCACGCACGAGGGCACCATCACGTAAACGCTGAACGGCGTGTACTTGCTCGCTTCGAGCATGTACTGAATGCCTTCCAAGCCCAACACATTCGCGATTTCGTGCGGGTCAATGATGACAGAGGTTGTGCCATGTGGGACGACGGCGCGCGCAAATTCAAAGGGTGGCACCATCGCGCTTTCGATGTGGACGTGCGCATCAATAAAACCCGGCGCGATGTATTTGCCGTTCAGGTCAATGACGCGATGAGCCGGATAATCATTGCCCAAGCCAATGACGCGCGAGTGCGTGATCGCAACGCCGGTCTCTTCGATTTCGCCGGAAAACACGTTGACGACGCGCGCATTCTTGAGCAAAATATCTGCCGGCTCTTCGCCGCGCGCCACTTTGATTAGAGTTCCGATCTCCATATGGGTTATCCTTTCTTCTTCTTCGCGTCGCGAACGATTTGGCTTTGCAGTTTCCGTTTCAATATTGGTAATTCAAGCGTCACGGTCTTCCAAATTTTTCGGTAGTTAACCGTGTGATAGTCTTCGGCGAGAGCATTGTATTTTTGTGATTTAAGTGCAAGAAAACGTTTTGTTTCTTCTGTTCCCGATTTCTTGCTCAAATCACGGAGAGCGAATCCCAAGAACTGCAAACGGAGAACTGTTGCATCATGTGGCATTGGTTCGCGAACAAAAGCATTGAAAGACCGTCCTTCAATGTGTTTTTCGATTCGCGCAATTGCGTCGAGAGCAAATTCATATAGGAACTTTTTGGTACGTTTTTGCATCGAGGAATCCTCACAACGCCTTGTTCAAATCAACATCAATCCCGGCATTTTTGATTTCTTTTACGAGCGCCGTTTTCCACGCACCAGCCGCATCCATTTGAATGTACAACACACCTTGATAATCGGATGGAATTTCGACACC
>CAZPIR010000263.1:0-283 GCA_964586085.1 uncultured Anaerolineaceae bacterium
CGGGGCTTTTATTTGACCGGGACACTCAAATCCTATTCCGACCAACCCAAGCCAATCCGCTCGCGTTCGGGGTCGATTGATAAAATCACAACCTGAATCACATCGCCCACCGTAATCAGTGATGATAATCGGCGCATTTGGCTTTTGTGCAGTAATCCTTCGTGCTTGAGTCCAATATCCACGAACGCCCCAAAATCTACGACATTGCGCACCGTGCCTTTGAGTTGCATCCCTTCTTTCAAGTCGGTCAACTTGAGCACATCGCGCCGTAGCAATGGTTTGG
>CAZPIR010000263.1:293-1121 GCA_964586085.1 uncultured Anaerolineaceae bacterium
CCAATTGTTCGAGAATGTCGGTCAATGTTGGCTCACCACAACCCAGCACTTGGGCAATTTCTTTGAGCGTGGTCTGCTTGCGAAATTCAGCAAGCCGCACAGACAAATCACGCTCGTTGCCCCGCACCCCCATCAGGGCGAACAGATTGCGAACCACCGCATACGATTCCGGGTGAATCGCGGTGTTGTCGAGTGGTTCGTCTCCGTCACGCACGCGCAAAAACCCAGCGGCTTGCTCGAACGCTTTGGGACCCAGCCCTTTTACTTTACGCAACGCCGCGCGATTTGGAAAAGCACCGTTCGTTTCACGAAAAGCAACGATGGCTTCTGCCAGTTTCGCGCCGATGCCCGCGACATAGCGCAACAAGGATGGCGAAGCCGTATTCACATCCACGCCGACTGCATTCACCACTGATTCGACGACAGTTTCGAGCGCCACACTCAATTGCTTGTCGTCCAGGTCGTGCTGATATAAACCAACGCCAATCGAACGCGGATCAATCTTGACCAATTCTGCGAGCGGGTCCATCACGCGCCGCGCGATGGATACGGCGCCGCGCAACGTGACATCCAGGTCGGGTAGCTCTGCGCGCGCAAGCGGCGAGGCGGAATAGACAGACGCGCCTTGTTCACTCGTGATGAGATATTCGGCGCGGACGCCCTCGGCAATCGTTTCGGCGACGAGGTGTTCAGTTTCGCGCGAAGCTGTACCATTGCCAATCACAAATAAATCTGCGCCGGTTTTTTCGACGAGGCGTTTCAGGATGACTTTGCTTTCGCTCCATTGTTTTTGCGGCTCGTGCGGATAGATGGTGCCCGTGGTAAGCA
>CAZPIR010000263.1:1131-5965 GCA_964586085.1 uncultured Anaerolineaceae bacterium
TGGTAATCACCTTGCCCGTTTGATCAATCACCGCGAGTTTACAACCCGTGCGAAATCCTGGGTCAATGCCGATGACCGAATGATTACGAATCGGAGGTTGGAGTAACAGTGCGCGCACATTGTCTGCAAAAACTCGCATCGCGTGCGTACTGGCTTCATCGGTCAACATGCGGCGCACGTCGCGTTCGATGGATGGTAGCAGTAATCGCTCATTCGCATCCTGGGTCGCCAAAGTAAGCTGTTCCGCCAAAGACGATTGCGGGTTGGTAGAATATTTCTGCATCAGCCGTCCAAGGATTTCGGCATCCGGCATTCCCAGAGACAACTTGAGCGCGCCACCGGCTTCACCACGATTAAGCGCAAGAATTTGATATGACCGTAGGCGCGACAAGGGCATCGCAAACTCATAGTATTGCGCGAAAACCTTGCTCTGATCTTTTTCGGCGTTGTCTAGAACGCAAGTGATCTCGCTTCGTTCGCGAGCAAGGACGCGCGCGATCCCTCGCAATTCCGAATCGTCGGCAATCATCTCGGCAACAATGTCGCGTGCGCCAGCCCAAGCCGCGTCTGCATCTGCAACCTCGTCATTAAGAAAAGGTGCCGCGAGCTTGGGCAGAGAATCGCGCGTGAGTGGTTGAGCAAGAATCATTCGCGCGAGTGGTTCCAGTCCGCGCTCACGCGCCATCATCGCCCGCGTTCGCCGTTTCGGTTTGAACGGCAGGTATAAATCTTCCACCGCTTGCAGAGTTTCGGCAGACTCGAGCGTCTTGGCTAGCTCCGGCGTCAATTTATTTTGAGCGACGAGCGAATCGTGAACCGTCGCTTTACGCTCAGCAAGATTTCGCAAATAGGCCAATCGTTCGGCAAGTCGGCGCAGTTGCTCTTCATCGAGCGAGCCAGTCATTTCTTTGCGATAGCGTGCGACAAACGGAATGGTGTTGCCTTCATCAAACAACGTGATGGCGGCTTGCACCTGGTGGGCGTGTAGCTTGAGTTCGTGCGCGAGAGTGGTGTGAATATCCATACAGCGATTATATGAGGGATGGAAGAATTCTTCAAATCACGCGAATTTTTTTGTTGTATCTCTCGGCAATAAAATAGCTGGCACGGTGATCGAATTTATACCGAGCCAGTCATTTCATCAGACAAAAGGAAAATTTCAGTAAACTTGGGCGTACCTGTTCTCAAGGTCGGCAACCAGAACCCGGTTCTCTGGTTCTGGTACGAGCACACCGTCAGGCGCAAAGAACCAAAATTTCACGTCATATCCCAGTCGCAATGGTTATCCTTTCCGCACAGCCAAGTCTTGCGAAAAACCGGTAAGATTACGCACACCGGTTTTTGTCACAGCAACAATGTCCTCGATGCGAATGCCGTACTGTCCAACGAAATAGACGCCGGGTTCAATACTAAACGTCATTCCCTCTTCAAGAACAATTTTATTGCCGTGCATGATCCAGGGCAACTCGTGTCCATCGAGACCGATACCATGTCCGGTGCGATGCGTAAAGTACTGGCCATAGCCGGCTAACTCGAGCACCTCACGCGCAACGCGATCAATTTCCTCTGCCGTGATACCAGGTCGCACCACTGACATCGCGCGCTGATTCGCTTCGCGTACAGCCGCGTACGCGCGCGTAAATTCCGGCGTCGGCGCACCGAGATGAACCATGCGCGTAATGTCCGACTTGTAGCCGCGATAGGTCGCGCCGATGTCAATCACAATCGCATCGCCGTTTTTCAATTGGGTGTTGCCGGCGTGGTGATGTGGAAATGCGCCGTTCGCGCCAGCGGCAACGATAGTGAAATCAACGACATCTGCGCCGTGCTTGCGAAACGCCGCTTCCGCCGCCCATGCAATTTCTGATTCCGTCGTGCCCACACGGCACGCATCCACTGCCGCTTGCATCGCCTGGTCTGCTTGTGCCGCCGCTTGCGCGAGTAACTCGATCTCATCCGCCGACTTGCATTGACGCAACATCGCAACAAGTGAATCCGCACTGACTGTTTTTTGAGTCGTCACATTTGCTTGCAGGTGAATCATAAAATCGGCGCGCGTTGCGCCATCCACTGCTAGCACACCCAAGTTGGTCTGCGATCCCAGGGCTGAACGTAACGCAGTTTGCGGTCCTTCGACATCCTCCCAAGGCACTAGTTCGACATTCATATGTGCCGCGATTTCAGCGCAGTTCAAACCGGGGGCAACCATCCGCACATCATCCGGTCGCACCAACAACAAACACACGCGCTCATCCGCGTGCGGCGCAAAGCCAAGCAAGTATTGCATGTTCGCGGTCGGACCAATCGCAACGAGGTCTACGTTCGCTTCGCGCATTCGATCTTGTAACTTGGTTAAACGATCCTGGGTCATTTTTTATTCTCCCCTGTCACGCGATTTGACTCGCCGCGGCAAGACCTTGATCCATCGCCGCGACAAGTTGATCCAGGTCACTCGTGCCGTGCGCGAAACTGATCGCGTGGTGCAACAAATAATTTGGTGAGACGAGAAAACCGGCTTGCGTCAATTTTTCGGTGAACGCAACATAGCGTTCGCGACTGCCTCGCGCGGCTTGGCGATAATTCTGCGGCGGCTCTGGCGTAAAGTACCAATGAATGTGACCACCGCCACCTTGCATTTGCGCCGGCACACCATGTTTGCGCGCGAGCGCTTGAAACTCCCCGATTAATTTTTGCGTGTTCGCTTCGAGTTGTGTTGTGATATGTCCGTCGGCAAACTGTTGCAAACTTGCCTCTGCCGCCGCCATTGCAACCGCGTGCCCATTGAACGTTCCGACGTACGCGGCTTTGCCCGGACCTGGCGCAGAAAATTCCATAAATTTTTCCTTGCCCGCCACTGCCGCAACCGGAAATCCATTACCCAATGCCTTGCCAAAAATCGCAAGGTCAGCTTGCAGGTTGTATTTTTCCTGTGCGCCGCCACGCGACACGCGAAAACCGGTGAGCAGTTCATCGAACACGAGCAACACGCCAGTCTCATCGGCAAGGCGACGCAACGTTTGCAAATACGCTTGCGTTGCCGGGATAAAGCCGACATCAATCATGACCGGCTCGACGACAATCGCGGCGAGTTCTTGTGCGTGTGCGCGAATAATTTTTTCTGCCGCCGCGCTATCGTTGAAGGGCAAAATCACTGCGTCTTCGGTTGCGCTTTTCAACAAACCGCCTGTCCCAGGTGTGGCGATAGGCGCATGGTCTGCCCCGGCTTGCGCGAGATTGGGCCACGTGCTAACGTAAACCGAATCGAACCAGCCGTGATACGCGCCTTCGACCTTGGCGATTTTTTGACGACCCGTTGCCGCGCGCGCCATATGCAAAACGTGTAACATCGCTTCGGTGCCGGTATTGGTGAAACGGACGCGTTCGGCACTCGGCACGATTTGCAAAAATAATTCCGCCGCGCGAATGCTCGTTTCGCTTTCCAGCCCTGCGGTCATTCCATTCGCGAGAGCGGACATGACCGCTTCGCGAATCTGCGGATTGTTGTGTCCCAGCATCACCGCGCCGTTGCCCATGCCCAAATCAATGTACCGATTGCCGTCCACATCCCAAACCCACGCGCCCTCGGCGCGATTGAAATAAAGCGGATGTGGCGCACGTGCGCGCGAGTTGGAATGCAAGCCGGCGGTCACCGAACGCAAGGCACGCTCGTAAATTTCGTGAGAACGATTTGTTTGCATAGCTCTCCTAATCCTGAACTGGCCAATACTTGGCAAGTGTCATAGTCGTGTGCATGTGATAGTACAAATGTTGAAAGAACGCTTGGCGTTGATTAGGCTTGACGCGTTGCCACACGTGATCCACACCCATATCGCCGCACCAGTATGCAAAGATAAATGGCGCGCGCAAGCTGTGCGTGAGAAATGCAATGCGTGATTCAACCCAGGCTGGGGTCGCGAAACACGTTTCTTGCAAATATGCTTTGACTTGCTCAAGCGGCTTGCTTTCGTGATGAATCATCAATGCCGCATTCATCCGCGCACTCGAACGCAAACGATTGAGCGTCATTGCCAATTCATCTTCTGGGCTTTCGATCCAATCCAAAAAGTAAATGCCGTTTTCGCCAATACCTTCAAAGATCGCACTGCTCGCCGAATTCGTGACGACGAGCGCGGCATCAATCGGCATTGCGCCGGATTTGGTACGTTGTTCGCGCACGGCGAGATGTACCAAGTGTCCCGGGTATCCTTCGTGACACGCGAGATGTTTGAGCGCAGAGCGCGTGTAACGCATATCCACATTCACGCGCAACTGGCGACCCAGGTAATCGCAGTACGCACTGAACGGCACGCCGCTCACACCGACGGGTTCGAATGGAATGTCCGGCAGCGCAAACATTTTTTCTTCGGTTCGTCGTCGTGCTTCTATCAACAATCCGCGCAATACATTTTCAACTTGGTCGCGCGGAACCTGGTTGTCCGATTCCCAGCGTGTCACACGTCCATCAAGTGTGCCTTGCGTGTAACCCAGTTTTCGCAACAACCGATCAATCTCGCCACGATAATGATCCATCGCTTCCAACGAAACCGGCTTGGCACTCACGCGCAAGCATTGCTCAACGCGCTCGAGATAAGTCTGCGCGTCGCCCCGCGAAGTCGCGACCAAGCCGTGCAACGATTCGATCATCTCGACGAGATAATCGCGCCGCATTGCATCGTTCACGCGCGTCACCTGGTTTGCAAGATCGAGTAAATGCGCATCCGCTTCATCCCAGTCCGCGAATTTTGTCGGCAGCAAATCGGTGAGAATCACCGGCACGAGTCCTTCGCGATCCAAGACGCCGCTTCCGCCTTTTTGCGCGCGATACAATTGATCC
>CAZPIR010000264.1:0-5922 GCA_964586085.1 uncultured Anaerolineaceae bacterium
CGATCCAAAATGTTTTGGCGCACAAGCATCACGAGATGCGAGCGAGTCGCGTTCAACATTGCGGGCACGAGATAATTTTTCGTCTGCTCGAAATTAGGGGCGAGCACATGCTTGGCGTACGCGGGATGGGGAAATTTAGAACTCATCGTTATCCTTTTAAACCAGTGAGCGCAATGCCTTTGATGATTTGGCGTTGGAAAATCAAGAATACGATCAAGACTGGGATTGTTGCCATGCTGGCGCCCGCCATAATCAATTCCCACGCCGACCCCGCTTCGCCGGAAAAGAATGACAAGCCAACCGGCACGGTACGCATATCCATTTTTTCGGTGATGATGACGGGCCACAAAAATGCATTCCAATTTCCCAGGAAATTGAAAATGCACAGCGCGGCAATCGCCGGCTTGACAAGCGGCAACGCAATGCGCCAGAACAAACCAAACTCGGACACGCCATCAATGCGCGCGGCGTCGAGCAGTTCGGACGGAATGCCTTCCATAAATTGCTTCATCAAAAATACGCCGAACGCGGTCATCACACCGGGAAACATGATGCCCCAGTATGTGTCCACCCAGTTCAAACTGTTCGACAGAATGAACCAGGGAATGATCAGCATTTCAGTTGGCACCATCAAGGTGCTCAAAATGAAAACAAAGATCACGTTCTTGCCGCGAAAATTGTACTTGGCAAGCACAAAGCCGACGAGCGAATCAAAGAACGCGACGCTGAGTGTGCTGAGGGTGGCGACAATCAAACTGTTGAGATACCAACGCGCGAACGGAACCTTTTTCAACACGGCTTGGAAATTATCCAGCGTCGGTGCGATAGGGAAAAAGTTGCCGAGAAAAACTTCTTTCGCCGGTTTGAGCGATGTCGCCAACATCCACACGAATGGCACGATCATCAAGAGTCCGCCGATCAACAGCACGGCATACAAAATCGTTTGCGTGGTCCAGCGCGGCAAACCGCGTGCGTGAGTTTGATTCATCTAGTACTCCACCCGGCGCGTTGTGATTTTGAGTTGGATCAAGGTGATGAGGAGGATGATCGCAAATAACACGACCGTGCCCGCCGAGGCATAGCCCATCTTGAACGAGCGAAAACCTTGTTGATAAATAAACAACACGAGCGACTTGGTCGAGTCGAGCGGACCGCCCATGCCCTGAAAGCTCATGTTCAAAACCTGAGTGAACACCTGGATGCCATTGATCGTGCCAATGACGGTGAGAAACACAATCGTCGGATTGAGCAAGGGCAAAGTGATGTGACGGAATAATTCCCACGCATGCGCGCCGTCAATTTTGGCGGCTTCGTAAAAATCGGAGGGGATGGCTTCGAGACCGGCGAGGAAAATGATCACGTAAAATCCGACCGCTTGCCACGCGATGGCAACGACAATCGAGGGCAGTGCTTGGTCGGGGTTGGCCAGATATTTTTGTTCGGGCAGACTGAGGAAGGCGAGCAATTTATTGAGCGGACCAAACGTCGGCTCGTACATCCAACGCCATACCCAACTGATTGCGACAGTCGAGGTGACGAAGGGAATGAAATACAGCGCACGAAAGAAACCTTTCCAACGCGCGGCGCTTTGCAAAAGCAACGCAAAGATCAAACCAAACACGAGTTGCAACGGCACGCTCAACACGACGTACGACAGCGTGTTCGTCAACGATTTCCAAAATACCGGATCGGCAAAAAGTGTTTCGTAATTCTTCAAGCCCATCCAGGGTTTGTTCGCCGACAGAATGTCCCAGCGGAACAGACTGACACTCATCGCGAACAAGGTCGGCGCAAAACGAACGGCGATAAAAAACAAGAGCGGCACGATCAAAAAGATGTACGCCCAAATTGCTCGGCGTTGTCCCAATGTTAATCCGCGCGAACGGACAGCCATAACCACCTCATTGTGGTAGGGGCGGGATTACCCCGCCCCTACGGCATTCTATTTCTTGGTCGTCCAGTAATCGTCAAACAGTTTTTGGACTTTTTGTGTGGCTTCGTCGAGCGACTTTTTGGGATCGGCGTTTTTGAGGATGACCGCATCGTATGCGTCGAGCAGGGCTTTGCGGTCGGCGGTTTCGTCTACAAAGTACGAGGCATACGAAACCGGCAGGGTTTGCAGGAACGGCGATAGCAATGGATCATTCGCGAACATCGGGTCTTTGAGGACTTCGGCGCGCGCAGGCAATTCACCAATCGCCGGCGTCCATTTCTTCATCGTTTCGGCACTGGTGAGGAATTGCAGGAACTTGACCGAGGCGGCCAGTTTCGCCGGGTCTTTCGCGGCTTTGGTCGTGATGCCGTGCGTCCAGAACGAGCCAAAGTTCGCCGACGCTTTGGGACCGGCGGGCATCGGGAACACGCCCCAATTGAACGTCGCTTTGCTCTTGGCGGTGCCGAGATAGAACGAGCCGCTGACCATCATGCCGGCTTGTTGCGCGAGCCACGCGGTCGGGCCATCTTGACCCAGGGTTGGGTCGCTGACTTTTTGTTTCGCGGTCAGGTCAACCAGGAATTGCCACGCATCGTAGCCACCTTGGGTTGCGGTCCACTGAATCTTTTTGTGATCGTCACTTTGCGGAATGCCACCGTACGCGCGAACGAGAATTTCGCGATACAGGTTGTGATCTTGATTGCTCAAGTCCACGCGCCAACCGGCGACGGTCATTTTGTTGCCTTCGACCTTGGTCATCTTTTGCGCGGCGGCCGCCAATTCTTCAAACGTCTTGGGCGGTTTGGTCGCATCGAGACCGGCTTTGGTGTACAAATCCTTGTTGTAGAAAATCGCGAGGTTGCGGACAGCGGTCGGCAAGGAATAGTACTTGCCATCCACTTTGGCGATTTGTACCATCGGGATGAAATCTTTTTCGACTTGGGCAACCGGGAAATCTTTTTCGGGCAGTGGCGCGAGATAGCCCGAGTTGATGTACAGCGGCAACCAACCATAGTACAGGTTGATCACATCGGGACCGCGACCACCGGGAACGCTCGCCGCGACCTTGTCCGTGTACTGTTCGTACGGGAACGTGGTGTGAACGACGGTGATGTTCGGGTTTTGTTTTTGGAACTCGACGATCAATTCGTCCACCAGGTTTTTCTTCGATTCGAAAAAGTACTGCCAGTACTCAATTTCGACTTTCGCCGCCGGGGCGTCAGTGGGTTTGGCGGCGGGTGCCGATGTGGCGGCAGGCGCGGCGGGCGCTTTGGTTGGTTCGGCAGGCGCGGAGCACGCGACGACAATCAATGCCAAAGCCAACAGTGCGAGTAATGCTAAACGTTTCATGTGAAATCCTCCTCTTCGAGTTGAATCAGTTTCGATTGGATATTCGTTCGCAGAAATTTTTCGGGATTGAGGCAGATCATCACCTCCTTTATTCGAGTCAACAGTCAACAGTCGCCAGTAAATCGTTGACTGGCGACTAGATTTTGAGTAATCGTGCGGCATTGCCGCCAAAGATTTTTTGTAGAGCATCGTGCGGCACATTCAAGTCACGGCAATCGCGCAGTTGATCTTGTAGGTAACGAATCGCGAAACCGCGCGGGAACCAGGATGAGTCGGTTGCAAAGATCAAGCGGTCGGGTCCGATGGTTTCGAGATATTTGCGGAACAACATTTTCACGGTGAGTTCTTCCGGCATCCAGCGCACCCATTGATTCGAGCCGGACGTGTCAATGTAAACATTCGCGCAACTCCAACACAACTGCAATGCCTCACGCACCCAGCCGCAACCAAAATGCGGGATGACGAATTTCACGGTCGGGAACGCGCGTGCGACATCGTGCAGTTTGAACGGATTGATGTTCTCGTGCCACGACACGCCGCCGCCCGAACCCAGGACGCCAAAATGAATCAGCACCGGGATGTCGTACTTTTCCGCGATTTCCCACACGGGCCACGCCGATTTGTCTTCGATGGGTTTGTCGAGTGCGGGCGCGAGCAATTTATAGCCGCGAAATCCCAGTTGCGTCACCGCGCGTTCCAGTTCTGCCGCCGCGTTGTCGGCGAACAGGTTGTGATGCGCGAACCCAACAAATTTTTTCGGATGGCGCGTAATCACTTGTGCGAGATTGTCGTTGCCGCCGCCGGTGACGAACCCCACGCAATCCAAGCCGTACTGGTCCACCTCCGCCGCCCAACGATCCGCGAGAATCTCATCGGATTGTTTTTCTTTTTCGGGTGCGGGAAAATCCCAGGCGAGCCGCCAATCGTCGTTGTACATTTTTTGCCACGAACGAATGACCGCCGCTTTTTCCGTTCCGCGCGGATGCGAGGGACTGTCGGCATAACTGCCGCCCATCATCGGCTTGCTGGTGGGAAAGTGAACGTGAAAATCAACAATGCGTAAATCTTGGTATGCCACACTGTCCTCCGAATGAATTTTGATTTAAACGAGTTTGCGTGCGACGAAATACTCGCTGGTCGTGTGAACGATTTGGGCAATCGCACCCATCACGGCGGCGCGCCGACCCAGGGTCGAAACTTTGAGCGTGGGTGTTTTCGGCAAAATGTGTTGGATGCGCGCTTGCACCGCTGTCAGTAACACATCGGCGGATTCTGAGACGCCGCCACCCAGGATGATGAGTTCAGGGTCGAGGAGCGTGCTAATGTTGACAATCGCGATGCTCAGGTAATCCACCGTTTCGTTGATGAGGGGAATGCTCCACTCTTCGCGACGGCGATACGCCTCGAAAACTTCTTGCGAGGTGATTTGCGCGAGGCGTTCGTGCGAGAGTTTGCCGCTGAGGGAACGTTGCGCGCGTTCGGCGATACCGGTGCCGGAGATGACACTTTCTAGGGCGCCGAATTTTTCGTACTGCTGGTCGAGTTCCGCGCGACTGGAAACGAGAAAACCAACTTCGCCTGCCGCGTTATTATGACCACGATACAACATGCCGTCCACGATCAAGCCCGCGCCCACGCCGGTGCCAATTGCGATGAGCACAATGTTGTGCGCGCCATCGCCTGCGCCGAACCATTGCTCGCCGAGCGCGGCAAGATTCACATCATTGTCTACGATGCAGGGCAGACGAAAACGCTTTTCGAGTTTTTGCTTAAGGGGATAATCGCGCCAGTTCAAACTCGGCGCCCACTCGACGATGCCGGCTTGGGTGCGCGTAACACCCGGCGCGCCCACGGCGATGCCGCGAATTTTTTGTCCACGCAGACGAGGCACGCGCATCAGTTCGCAAATGATTTCTTCGAGCATCGCGTAACTCGCTTCGCCCGACGTGCCGTGTCCGTTGATCGTTTGCTCGCCGATAATTTCGCCGCCGATATTGGCGAGCGCGCCAAACATTTTCGTGCCACCCAGGTCAACGCCAATGACGGCGTGACCATCCTTGTAGTATTCGAGCAAATCGCGGCGACGGCTACTGCTCCATTCTTTCGTGCCAGTGGGGCGGACCCAGCCGTGCGCGATCAACTCATCCACAATGCGCATGACAGTGGGCAAACTGAGTTTGAGGTCGTGCGCCATCACCGACCGCGCAACGGGGCTGTTGCGCCGGATATAATCGAGGACGGCAGAGCGATTGACGCTCCGCATTTCAGCCGAAGTAATTGTGTGGAACATGCACCGCGCCTTTGCGAGTAACTTTGTGCTTTGTTACACAAAGTTAGTTTTACTTACACGATGTAAGTATAATGGAAAAAATCGGGCTTGTCAATGCTTTTGGGGATGAATTTTGCTAGTGCCTTTTTTGCGTGCGAAACATTTCCCCCGGCTAAAATTGAGGACGCGCTTGATTCAGCGAGTTGTTTTGTTTTCTGCCCGTTCCGTTTGGTGCTATAATCGCATCTCGCATTAGCTCGCATTTTTTGACCCGGTGAGGTTTTTTGGACATGGCAATGACACGTCCACGACCACGTTTGGGAAATTTATTCTTGACCTGGTTGCTCTTGGGCATTCAATCGTTTGGGGG
>CAZPIR010000265.1:0-2573 GCA_964586085.1 uncultured Anaerolineaceae bacterium
ACAATTTCCACGGAATACTATCGTATTCCTTTGGATCGAGTTTCGCTTTGGCAATGCCCTTGCGATACACGTAAATCAAATCGCGCGGGAACTGACCATAATCGCTCCACAGTCCGTAATCATCCGCGAGCGCACAACCTAACTGTGACGCTTCAATCGCCACTTCGGAACCACTCGGCAAATTATCAAAGAACGATTTGCCAAACGAGTTGCCGATGCACGTGTTCGCGTTGTAACGCGAGACACCGTACTTGACTTCGAGCGCCGGGATGTCGGTGTAGACGTGGCAACGAATCGGACACGAGTGACAACCGCCCATGCGAACCGTGTGGCGTTGTCCGGGTCCGTCGCCGTGATCCAACACACCCTTGTGCGTGCGATAGCCGATGCGATTCAAATCATCCGCCGAGCAAACGCCGGTTTCAACCGGCGGATTTGCCGCGCCCCAGAATTGACCTTTTTGCGCATTCCACCGCGTCGCGCCATAGTACTCCGCCCAGGGTTGCGGTGTCGTCGGCACCACGCCTTGATTGTTCGCGCCGATCAAGGAAAGATATTCGTAGACAAAATCTTTCCACGCTTTTTTGTCAGACGCGATTTGGACTGCGCCCGAACCTTTGACCGCAATTGCCTTGAGATTTTTCGAACCCATCACACTGCCCATGCCGCCTGCCGAGTGCGAGCGATTGCAGAGAACGCACGAAACGCGCACCAGGTTTTCGCCGGCTTGACCAATCGCCGCGACCTGGACATCGGGACCAACTTCGGCGCTGATTTCTTCCGTCGTGCGGAAGATGCCGTTGCCCCATAAATTTTTTGCGTCGCGAATTTCCACCTTGTCGTCGTTGATGTACAACCAAACTGGTTTACTGGCTTTGCCTTGAACGATCAGCGAATCCCAGCCGGCGAATTTCAACTCGGCGCCCCACTGACCACCCATGTGACCGGTGCCGGGCAATTCCTGAATGTTCACCGGAAAGAGCGATGTGATCGAAGTACGCCCAGACAGCGGCGAGCCGGAACCCGTAAGCGGACCCACGCCAAAAATAATCCGATTTTCGGGATCCCAGGCTTTGGTGCCGGGCTTGACCTCGTCCCACAAAATTTTATAACCGAGACCGGTGCCTCCGAGAAAGTCCTTGTATTTTGCGGTATCCTCCGAACTGATTTTTCCGGTTGACAAATCAACCCGGAGAATTTTGCCGCGATAACCACCTAGCGGTGCCATATGTCATCTCCTTGATTTTTGCCTGTAACTGATGTGGACCAGTTTTACTTGTGGCATTGATTGCACGTGCTTGCCACATTCGCCGGCGTGCTGAGGTATGCCGGCACGACCCAACGCGGCGGCACGTCCTTGGTGCGATCTTGCCAGGGCACGTAGCGCAATGCGCTGTTCGGGCATGCCTTGACGCATTCTGGGTCGCCATTGCACAAGTGACACTTGGACGATTTTTTCTTTTCCGCATCAAATACCGTCATGCCCCAGGGACACGCGACTTGACACATCTGACATCCGGTACACTTGTCCACATTGATGACACGCGCGTTGACCGGCGCCACAATTTCAATCGCGCCATTCGGGCACGCCAATTGACACGGCACGGGGTGACCGCACTGGCGACACGTGTCTTGCACAATCAAGAGATTTCCATACACGCCTGCGCCGCGCGCCGCATTACTCTGCGCGCCACCTGGTCCATAATTCAGGTTACGCACAATTTTGATGCGCGACAACGTTGGCTGTGATTTGCCATCGTTGAATGACGTGCAGGCAATTTCGCAACGGCGACATCCCGTACAGCGGGAGGGATCACCGATGACCATACCTTTGGCATTCGGACCATAGCCCTGCATCGGCGGTACGGCTCCTTCTGCCACCGGCGTCGCAATCAATTGCGGCGCAAGCATTCCGATCCCTACCCCGGCAATTCCAGCGATCTTGAGAAAATCGCGCCGAGTGATCGGCAGGTGAACGAGAGACCCAATTGTCTCTGGTTCAGTTTGTGGTGCACCACCAGCACCCAAGGTTGTGTCGTTCATCCTTTCCTCCAAGTTTCGAACGTGAGGGGTTGCTTGAATTTGGAAAGCAAGTTAAAAAATTTCGCGCACAAAAAAAATAAAAATGCCTTCGTAAGATTATTTACGAAGGCGAACTTCACCTCAACAAACACACGCGTCATCCACACCGCAGATAACCAACTAGCACTAGTATTGGTGAAAATTATAACGCAACCATCGCAAAATGTCAAAGTTTGTTGGTCTTTTCACAATCAAGCCGGACAAAAAAAGTGGGCAGTCATCCTGCCCACTCGTCTACTGAACTTCACCCCAATCAAGCATTTGAATTTCGACCATCTCGCCGGCTTGCACCAGTGTGATATTTTCCGACATCACGAGCAAGCCATTCGCTTTGGCAACCGAGGTCAGCACACCGGAACCTTGTTCGCCGGTCGTGTGCACAATGTAACCATCATCCGATTTTTCGACGACAACCCGAATCAGGTTGCGCCGATTGGAATCGTTTGTCACATTTTCAGTGATGCGCGCGCGCACACTCGGTCGCGTGAATT
>CAZPIR010000265.1:2583-5920 GCA_964586085.1 uncultured Anaerolineaceae bacterium
GTTTTGCCGAGCATGGTCAAAATTGCCGGACGCGCAAACGTCTCGAACGAAATCAACGCGCTGACCGGATTACCGGGCAAACCGAGAAGTGGCACATTCCGCCCGTTTTTGGCGTTTCCACGCAGAACCCCAAACGCGAGCGGCTTGCCGGGTTTCATCTTGACTTGCCAAAAGTGCATTTCGCCTTCGGCATTCAAAACATCTTTCACGATGTCATAGTCGCCCACCGACACACCGGCACTCGTCAAAAATAAATCGGCGTCTGCATCCAAGCCCGCGCGAATTTTTGCGGTGAGGTCGGACATGTTGTCACGCGCGATGCCCAGTTGAATCGGAATGCCGCCGGCACGCAAAACCGCCGCCGCATTCGAGTACTCGTTCGAGTTGCGGATTTTGCCGGGCATCACCGGCTCGTTGATCGCAACGAGTTCATCGCCGGTCGCCAGAATCGCGACACGCGGACGACGATGCACCGCGACCTGGCTTTTCCCAATCGAAGCCAGCACACCGATTTCGGCGGGACGCACAATCGTGCCACGCGGCATCACCACGTCGCCCGCATGAATATCTTCACCGGCAAGACGCACATTGTCGCCGCGTTTGGTCGGCTTTAGAATTTCTACGGTGTCGCGTCCCTTGGTCGCCGCGCGACCTTGGACACCTTCAGACGTGTCTTCAAATCGCACGACCGTGTCCGCGTCAGCCGGCAGAGGCGCGCCGGTCATGATGCGCAATGCCGTTCCAGGTTCAACCGATTTTTGCGCGACGTAACCCGCCGGCACATCGCCGATCACGCGCAACACCACAGGTTGCTCGCGCGTTGCATTCGCAATGTCATCGGCGCGCATTGCATACCCATCCATCGCCGAATTGTTGAACGGCGGCACATTCATTTCCGAAATCACATCTTGCGCCAACACACGATCCAACGCATCAAGCAAAGGAACCTGCTCTGCTTCGAGTGGTTGGAAATGTTTGAGAATGTAAGCTAGCGCTTCTTCAACTGAAATCATGTTATCTCCATTATTGGACCAAGGACGACTGACGGCAGACGGTATTTTGATATGGTTCAGACTTGTGTCCTTCGTCCTTGGTCATCCGTCTGAATTCGCTCAATGCCTGTATACACCTGCATTTGCCCGGCGTGTAAATAACCGACGAGCGTAATGTTCCACGCGCGCGCCAGTTGCAAAGATAAACTCGTCGGCGAAGTGCGCGAGACAACAATCGGCACACGCATCTTGGCGGCTTTGGTCAACATCTCGGATGAAATGCGCCCGGTCGAAATCAAAATTTGATCCTGGGTGGCAATGCCGTGCAGTAAACATTCGCCGCGCAGTTTATCGAGTGTGTTGTGGCGTCCAACATCTTCGGCGAACGCGACGAGGTGCGCCCCGTTGCCCAACGCGGACGTGTGAACACCACGACATTCGCGGTACAAGGTCGCCTGCGCGTTCAGCTCGCGCATCATCGCAAACAATTCGGACACCCGCACAGTCCGCGTCGAAGCAATCGGCGTTTGCTCTTTCGAAAGATCGTCGAAGGTGACGCCGCCACCACAACCACTCGTGATGATGCGCCGTGCGGGCAAACGAAATTCTGCGCGCGTGAGACGAACCTGGATCGAGCCGACGCCTTGTTCGCAAATTGCCATCGCGCGCGTTTCCTCGATACCGAGCGCGGGAAGGTACCAGTACGCACAGTCGGGGGCAAGGTTCACACGCAGGGAGGCGACCTCATCAAGCCGGGTGATGAAATTTTCAGAAGCAAGAAAACCCAACGCGAGGTAATGCAAATTACGCGAGGTCGCCATGAACGTGACCAACTCAGAATCGTTCACAAACAAGGTCCACCGGCTTTCGCCGATCACCCAACCTTGAACGAGTTCCACTCCTTTTTCGGAGATGTGATGGTACGGGGCAGAGATTTTTTCTTCAAACATACAAGCAACTAGACCGTCGCGTGTCCAAGCGCCAACGCGTTTTGAAAATCTTGCGGGGTGTTCGCGTTGAAAAACGAAAGGTGTTGTGGATCAAACTGATCTACCTGGGCGCTCTCGACAACGTGCACGCGCACATCGTCAAAAAAACTAATGAGGCGCAAATCGTCGGCGAGCAAACGCGCGCGAATGGGTTCGAGACAATGTTTCGAATAGACTGCGTGCGTCGGATGCAAGTCGCGCGACTTGGCAAGCACTTGCGCACGACGCGGACGTTTGCCATTGTGCGCCACATTGCTCGATGGGTCAATCGCGTGCGGCACAACGACATCGGCTTGCGACGCCAGCGAAATAAGATAACGCAAGAGTGCCTCATTCAAGAATGGCATATCGCACGCCACCGCGAGCGCATGTTCATGCGACGCGGCGAGCAAGCCGGAATAAATTCCACCGAGCGATCCTTTGCCGGGATACACGTCGTTGATGATGGGCAAACCAAAACGCGCATAACTCGCGTTATCGTTCGCGATAATGAGCACTTCAGCCGCCACATTTTGCACGCGCTCAATCACGCGCGCAATGAGCGGCTTGCCCTCGAATTCGATGAACGCCTTGTCGCGTCCCATTCGCCGGCTTTGCCCGCCGGCAAGAATGATCGCCGTAACCGGCGCGAGTTGGCTCACCATTAATTCACCGAGAACGAACCCAGGTCGCGCATTTCCGGCGGACGTTCCGTCACCAAGCGCAAGAGTTGCATCTCGCGTTCGAGGATGGCGGCTTCACGATGCAAACGCGCGACCGTCGTCGTCAATTCAAGGAGCGTCTGTTTATCACGCAGGTTGATGGGCAAGGTCGCGGCAATGATGTACGAAAGCATCGTCGGATCTTTGGGAAGTTCGATGCGCTTGTCATCGGGCGTCGAGTCCGGCTCGCCGATATTTTGGACGGTGCGCACAAATTGCAAAAACCGGCGCGTGGCTTGCTCGGCGATTGGCTCGGCTTGAAACAAGTCTACATTTTCGTCCGGCAGTAAGTGGATACGTCCACTCTGATACGCGTACCGGTCGAATTGTTCGCGCAGAATAAAACGCGTGACCCCGGCCACGACCAGGTTGTATCGCCCGTCCTCAAGTTTAGCCGACTCGACGATGCGCGCAATCGTGCCGACCGTGTGCGGCACGGCGGGTCCGCCCACCTCGACACCCTCTTTGATGAGCACCACGCCAAACGCCAAGTCTTCGGCTAAACAACGCTCGATCATTTCACGATAACGTGGCTCGAAAATATGCAAGGGCAAACGCGCTTGCGGAAACAAGACCGTGTTGAGCGGAAAGAGCGGCAAATCGTCTTGAAGAATTTTCATAAGGATTCAACGAAAACAGAAATGGGACGCCTTGA
>CAZPIR010000266.1:0-5918 GCA_964586085.1 uncultured Anaerolineaceae bacterium
GGGAAATTTAAAGCGCGCCATCATGACAACTACTCGCTCACATTGAACGGCGCGAGCGTGATGGCATCTGCGATGGAGTTTCCGTTTGCATCCAGGATCATCACGCGTTGCATTGTCGCCGCATCGTACGCGCCGACAAGAATTTTGTAGCCATTCGCAACCGGCGCATCGGTGGGCACAATCAACACAACTGCATCGGCACTCAGCGTGCGTGGTTCCCATTTCGTCGTTGGCAGTTTGCCGCGGCGTGGCTCGCCATCGAATTGCGCGATCAATTTGCCATCCGGCGTAACGAGATGCGCAAAAAAAATGTAGTTCGTTTCCATCGTCGCCGTGCCGCGCCAGTACAAACTCAACACGATGGCTTGTCCACGGTTCACGTTTGCACGCGCGATTTCAAATCCTTCGAGCACAAACGGCGCATCGAACTTTGCCGGGAGCGATGGCGTTGCTTGCGTCGTCACATTGCGCTCAACCGGAATTTCGACCGCGCGACGTTGCGCGTCGAAATAGTACACGAACGCGTTGGCGTGTTCGCGCAGACGCGCGTAATTGTCCCAACCACCAACCGTGACGCCGCGCCCATAGCGCGTGAAAAACATGCCGCCCAAACCACCGGTCGTCGGCGTAATCGGGTCAACAAAATACAAGCGCGTGTCCGGCGGAAAGGTCGCGTGTGCGCGTTGAATGTCGTTGAACGGCACGCGCAGTTGCCGCGCCCATTCTGCCGCATCGCGCGCAGACGCATCGAGTGCGAATGCATTGCCGAGCGCGAGGAGCGCAAGCAAGCCGGCGGCGATGCGCGCGCGCGGTAACTTGGCGAGCGCGTAATCCAACATCAACGCGAGAAAAATGGCGGCGGACATGATAGGCATGTACAAATAACGATGTTCGATGAATGGAAAGGGTAGCACCGGAATAATCGTGAGTACCGAAAAAATGAGCAAGACCCACAACGCACGATGACGTTTGCGAACCAGGACAAGCACGAGCAGAATCAACGCGACGACGACCCAGGTGTACGTGATTGATGTACCCGCTTCTTCAACATTCAGGTCAATCGAGGGAAAATCGCCCCAGGGAAAAAAGAAGAGGACCAGGTATTGCAAAAAGATAAATGCCATCTTGACGCCAAGTTGCCAACCAAACACGCTCGTGAACGTGTGCGTGCTTTGCGTCGTGGCTTGAATCAATGCAAAAATGCCGGCGGGCACGCCAAAGAGCGCGTATCGGCGAATCGTGCGTCCCAAGTCGAACGGTTGATTGACGATCCATAACTCAACGAGAAATAAAATCGGCGGAAGCGTGAACGCAGTTTGCTTTGCCATCAACGCAAGTGTGAACATGATGAGCGTGAGCGCGTAGTGTTTGCGCGTGCCACGTTCAAGGTAGGTGAGCCAGAACCAGATGCTGGCAAGGTACGGCATCGTCGCGAGCGGGTCAACGATGCCGACCCAGTTGACGCCGGAAATGTAGACCGTGAAGGTCGCAAAGAAAAACGCGCTCGCAAAACCAACGCGCCATTTTTTCGTCACGCGCGCAACGAGTGCGCCCAACAAAATCGTGTTGACGATGTGCCAAACAATGTTGACGATGTGATACGCGTTCGGGTTGCCGCCGAAAATCTGCCACTCGATGAACCATTGCACGGCTTGGAGCGGACGATACCACACCGTCCACACACGCGGGTCGAACAACTCGGTGAGCGCGTTCGCCCAATCGGTGCGCCCGGCGCGTTCGATGTAAATCCAATCGTCGAGATAAAAGCCCATCCGCAAACTGGGATGGTAACTGACGAGGATGACCACGCCCAACACGAGCGCGCCGATGAAATTGAGTTTGCGAGCAAATTGATTCTGCATTAGCGTCCGCGAGTATAGCAGAGAAAAACGAGTGCGACAAATCTAACGAGAGACCATTGAGCGACGACGGAAGACCGTGGCAAAGGAATGAATTACCTGGTTGAAGACATCGCAAATCGGGGTATAATTGGCATGTCGAAAAAAATTCGCGACGGTTGGCGGTCGGTCGTCGTCAGTCGCAAAGGAGCAACGCAATGGCACACAACATTTTTTGGCTGGGTCACGACTCGTTTCGCCTGATCGGCGATAAAGTGATTTACATTGATCCCTGGAAGATTTCTGCCGAGGCGATGAAAGCCGATTTGATTTTGGTGACACACGATCATCGCGATCATTTTTCGCCGGACGACATTGCGAAAATTTCCAAAGCGGATACGGTCGTCGTCGCACCGGCATCGGTCGCGCAAAAATTTCCAAGCGCCGTCGTCGTCAAACCCGGCGATGCGATCACTGCAAACGGCGTCGCGCTCGAAATTGTGCCGGCGTACAATCCGAACAAGAAATTTCACCCCAAGTCTGCCGGGTTTGTTGGCTATATCGTCACCGTGAATGGCAAACGCATCTATCATGCGGGCGACACGGACCTGATTCCGGAAATGGCAAACCTTAAAGCCGACATTGCACTGTTGCCGGTGAGCGGCACGTACGTGATGACCGCGCTCGAAGCCGCCGAAGCCGCGAACACGATTCACCCCGCGCTCGCGATTCCGATGCACTATGGCGATCCCGACGTCGTCGGCACTCAGCACGATGCGGACGAATTCAAACGCCTGGCACACGTACCGGTGGAAATTTTGGAACGGTCGAAATAGCCAGCAAACAAAGAACAGGGGCAAGGTAGCGTGCCTCCTTGCCCCTGTTCTGTTTATTGTTCTACTTGGACCTTATCCAATTATTACGCCCCGGTGTACGGATTCATTTTTTTCTTCAGCCACGCCCCACTCCGGTCAACAAGCGCTTGCGGCAATTCGGTAACCGGGCGCGTCCGCATGAACACGAACCAGTAGATCAAGCCCACCAGCACCGCGCCGCCAAAAATGTTGCCGAGCGTAGATGGAATCAGGTTGTTGGTCACGAACGTGACCCAGTTCAAGTTGGTCAATTTATCGGGACTCAATCCAGCAGCCTGAAGCACAGCCGGTTCGTTCGCTAAAAAAATGCCGAGCGGCACAAAGTACATGTTCGCAATGCAGTGTTCCATACCGGCGGCAACGAACGCCGTAATCGGCGGAATGATGCTGAGAATTTTGTCGGTGTTACTGCGCGCGCTGTACGCGAGCCACACAGCCAGACACACTAGCGCGTTCGCAATCATGCCGCGCACAAACACCACATCCCAACTCAAATTCACTTTGGCATTTGCCAACGCCAACGCGTTCGCGCCCACTTTGAAATTATCCGCCGTCCATTGCAAAGACCAGTAAATCGCCAACGCCGTCAACGCCGCGCCGATAAAGTTGCCGATATACACCAGCACCCAGTTGCGCACGAGTTCTTCGACGCGCACCTTGCGCGCGGCGAACGCCATCACGATCAAGTTGTTGCCGGTGAACAATTCCGCGCCGGCAATCACAACCAGGATCAGCCCCAACGAAAATGCCGCGCCCGCGAGCAAACGATTGATGCCATAACCCAGTCCCGTGTCCGTGCTCACAATCGTCGAAAAGAGCGCGCCCAACGCAATGAACGAGCCAGCCAAAATCGCGAGCACGATTGTGTTGGGCGCGCTTAGGTGCGCTTTGGTCACGCCGATCTTTTCTGCCCTAGCCGCCATCTCCTTGGGCGAGTACGGATCAATTTGCACGTTCACATTATTGTCGTTCATAGTTGATCTCCTTGTTTGTGAAATAAATCACTATATAAATTATATCCGATTTTCGCCAACAGGTCAAATCGAGCCACCAACTTGGCACGCGCAATCATTTCCAATTTTGCACAAAATTCAAGCGGTGCTATACTTGATTCGCGTAAACGCGCACAGATTTCAAAGGAGAAGTCCCCATGACTATCTTGAATCAAGTAGACCCAGAAGTAGCGGCGATCATCGAACAGGAACGTCGCCGGCAAAAAGAAGGTTTGGAACTGATCGCATCGGAGAACTATACAAGCAGTGCAGTCCTCCAAGCCGTTGGCTCGGTGTTGACTAACAAGTACGCCGAGGGGTATCCGTCGAAACGGTACTATAATGGATGCGAGTACGTAGATCAAACTGAAACACTTGCGATTGAACGCGCAAAAAAATTATTCGGCGCGCAACACGCAAACGTGCAACCGCATTCCGGCTCGCAGGCCAATCTCGCGGCATACCTCGCGCTCATTCAACCAGGCGACACGGTGCTCGCCATGTCGCTCGCGCAAGGTGGTCACCTGACGCACGGCGCGCCGGTGAATTTGTCCGGGCAACTCTACAAATTTATTGGCTATGGCGTGAATCGTGAAACCGAGACCCTGGATTATGACGAACTGGCACGCCTCGCGCAAGAGCATCGTCCCAAATTGATTGTGGGTGGCGCAACGGCGTACCCGCGCGCGTTCGATTTTGCACGGATGCGGCAAATCGCCAACTCGGTTGGCGCGAAATTGATGGTGGACATGGCGCACATTGCCGGTTTGATCGCGGGCAAAGTGCATCCCGACCCGGTGCCGCTTGCCGATGTTGTGACGACGACAACGCACAAGACCTTGCGCGGTCCGCGCGGCGGCATGATTCTTTCGACCACCGAATTAGCAAAAGCGGTGGACAAGGCAATCTTTCCCGGCACACAAGGTGGTCCACTCGAACACGTCATCGCCGGCAAAGCGGTCGCGTTCAAGGAAGCGCTCGATCCCTCGTTCGCCGCGTACCAACAACAAATCGTGAAAAACGCGCGCGCGCTCGGCGAACAATTATCGGCGCGCGGCATTCGCCTCGTGTCCGGCGGCACGGACAATCATTTGCTCCTGGTTGACCTGGGCAAACAAGGTGTCAGCGGCAAAGATGCGGCGAATGTTTTGCAAACGGTCGGGATCACGTGCAACAAAAATTTGATTCCGTTCGATCCGCTCGCGGCGACGATCACGAGCGGTGTCCGCTTGGGTACGCCGGCCGTCACGACGCGTGGTCTGCGCGAAAATGATTTACGCCAGGTCGCGGATTGGATTGCCGATGTCGTGACCCACATTGACGACACCGCCTTGCACGCGCGCGTGCGCGAGGCAGTGCGCGAGTTTGCTTCTAGATTCCCAATGCCCGGGATTGATGCGTAACCAAAAACGGGGCGAGGTGACTCGCCTCGTTTTTATTTGCGCGAACGAGTTTGCCCGCACTCGTGATGTATGCTATATTTCCCCGCAGTCAATTGATTCGGAGGTAGCTATGTTAGGGCGTTTATTGCGCGCACTCGCGCCAATGCTTGTGCTAGTAGCTCTTGCGACGCTCGCGTGTGATTTGCCGGTCATCGGCGGATTGAGCACACCGTCGAAACCACAGGTCGTAATTCAATCGCCAGCGTCGAACATGGAATTTCGCGAAGGCGATGAGATCGCCGTACAATCGCTCGCAACCGATGCGAGTGGCATCACGCGCGTCGAATTGTCGGTGGATGGCGCGAACGTCGAAACCTCCGCGCCGCCGATTGCGCAAGGACAATCCTCGTTCACCGTTTTGCAACGCTGGAAAGCGACTGCCGGTTCGCACACGTTGAGCGTGCGCGCGTACAACGCATCGGGCGCGTCAAGCGAAGTTGCCGTCGTGTCTATCAACGTCGTCGCCGCCGCGCCACCGACGCCGGTTATTGCGCCAACTGCCGTTGTCCAGGTTCCACCAACCATTGCGCCGCCACTCGGATTGATTCCCACCCTAATGCCACCCAGTGAAACGCCAGCACCACTCGGCGCAGTGCCGACCGCTACGCGCACGCGCACACCCGTGCCCGCCGTCCGTGCGACGAGTACGCCGAGCGCACCTCCCGGCGTGTACGCGCTGACGATTCGGGTTGACCCGGCTTCGCCGCGTCGCGGTCAGGGCGTTGGCTTTTTCGTGACGTTCTTGAATACGACCGGCGCGCCGCAATCGTA
>CAZPIR010000267.1:0-273 GCA_964586085.1 uncultured Anaerolineaceae bacterium
TACGCCGACACCTGAACCTACCGCCACCTCTGCCGCATCGCCAACCGCGACGCGTCGCGCAACAACCGCGCCGGTCGTCAAACCGCCGACGGCAAAACCGGTCGTCGTTGCGCCGCCACCCGCGCCCGCCTTTGCCTGGAAGCAACGCGCTGATATGAGCGCGCAAGGGCGATGCGATGCAGGACCGAGTGTTTATGAAGTCAAAGGGCGCATCCACGATGGCACCGACTATGTGGCAGGCATCAACGTCATGGTGCTCGACAAGGATAACAA
>CAZPIR010000267.1:283-5914 GCA_964586085.1 uncultured Anaerolineaceae bacterium
GTCGCGCCAGGAAATGAATTTGGAATGGGGCGTCAACTGCCGCGAAGAAAAAAACTTGTTCAACTATCAACTCGATATTTCTGCCGGTCGCGCAACCGGCCCGCTGGTTTTGCGCTTGACCCGTGCGGCCAACGATCAAACCCCGATCTCGCCGGACATTCGCATTGAAGTGGACGGCAGCGGCGGTCGTTGGTACTATGACTGGACCAAGTAACTAGACGAGCCGAGCACATCGCTCGGCTCTCTTTTTGACATTATGCGACAACGTATCATTTTAATTTCGATCACTCTCCTCGCGCTCCTCGTTCGCATCATTCGGTTGGATTTTCAACCGCTGTGGTGGGACGAAGGATACAGCATCTTTTTTGCAACGCGTGATTTTTTCACGATGCTCGAACGCACGGCGATTGATATTCACCCGCCGTTGTATTACGCGCTCTTGCAAGGTTGGATCATGCTCGTCGGCACAAGCGATGTCGCCGTACGCTTGTTATCCGTCGGCATCGGCGTTGCCGCCATCCCGTTGATCTATGCGCTCGCGCACGAGTTGGTTGAGGACGACCTTGCTGCAACCATTACGGCATTGCTCCTCGCACTATCACCTTTGCACGTGTACTATTCGCAAGAAGTGCGAATGTACGGACTCGTCACCCTCTTTGGTCTCGCTTCAATGTTCTTGTTCGTGCGCCTGCTTCACATGACACCGGGCAAACCGCGCACCTTGGTGGTGGCAATTGGCTATATGATCATGACCGCCGCCGCGTTGTACACCCAGTATTACGCCGCGTTTATTGTCATAGCCCAAGTTATCATCATCCTTGTCTTGTGTGTGCGTCGCTCGTCGCTTGTGCCGGCACACGCCGTGCCGCACTGGTTCGGCGCGTGGCTCGCGATTGCGTTGCTGTACGCACCCTGGATCTGGTTTGCCGGCGAAAAATTGTACACCTACGTCACCGGCAAAGTCACGCACGAAGCGTACGCACCGCTCACGCCGCTCAGTTTTCTGATGAACCACATCACCGCGTTCTCAGTTGGTCACGTGTCGCAACTGAAATGGCTCGATGCGGCAAGCGCGGTTTTCGTTGCGCTCGTCATCCTCGGCATCATTGATGCCATTCGCAACGTGCAGATGATCGAAACGGTTGTCGAGCCAGTCACACCCAAACCCGACATCATTGAAAGCGAATTGCCAATTCAAGACGATGTTGCATTGCGCAAAGTGAATGCGCCGCACAATGAAACCACTGCGAATGAAAACCTCGAACCGGAAACCCGTAACGAATTGATTTCGACCTGGGACACGTACACCTGGATCGCGCTCGCCTATCTTTTTGTGCCGGCATTGCTCGGCTTTGTCGTCAATCTCGTGTTTCCGTTTCACCCGGTTCACTCGGAACGCTTGCTCTTGATCGTCGTCCCCGCATATAGTTTGCTCGTCGCGCTCGGCGTGCGCGCCTTGTGGGAACGCAACACCTGGATCGGCGCACTTGCGCTCGCTTTCGCAATCATCATTTCGCTCGCCTCGTTGTACGATTTCTACACCGTGCCGCGTTATCCAAACGACGACTATCGTCCATTAATTTCCGAAATGCAAACGCGTGCGCAACCCGGCGATCATTTCCTCGCCATCTATCCCTGGCAAATCGGTTATCTCGCCACGTACTATCGCGGCGCGCCACTTGACACTGTCGAAACCCCGAACGATGCGTGGATCAAAAATCCGACGCGGATGCAAAACGACCTGGATGCTTTGCTCGAAAAAAATCCGCGTGTGTGGGTGCCGGGTTTGCAAACCCTGGGTCGCATTGTCGAAGATGCGCTCGATGCGAATTTGCGTCCGCGCACGTACTCGGTGATGGATGAATGGTTCGGCACCACGCGGCTCGAACTGTTTGCGCGTGGCGCGTCGCTCAATCGCGTGAACGACGGCACCTCGTTTGAAAACAACGTGCGTTTGCGCGAGCGCGGAATTTCATCCGAGCCGATTGTCGCGGGGCATGACCTTGTGCGTGTCGAGTTGGCATGGAGCAATTTAGCCGCAACCGATTTGCGCGCGAGCATGCGTTTGACCGATGCAAACGGCAATGTGTGGACGCAAGAAGATCGCGATGTGACAGATGGCTTGCAACAAATCGGCACTGTCGTTGCGACCGGCACGCCGCCGGGTGCGTACGATTTGCAACTCACGGTCTACCATGCGCGCGAATCACGCGTGTTGGGCACGGTCAACCTGGGTCGCATCCAAATCATTTCCTCAACGCCAACCAATCTCGTGCTAATCCCGCATCGCGTCAACGCCGAGTTTGCGAACGGCGCACGTTTGGTCGGCGCGCGATTGCCGGACAAACCGATTCGTCCGGGCAACATAGCATCACTCGAATTATTTTGGCAAGCCAAGCAAATCATCGCGCAAAATTTTTCGGTCGCGCTCCAAATTCAGGACGAACGCGGCAACGTGTTTGCGAGCACGCAAGCAACGCCCGCACGCGGGATTTATCCGGCGACGCGCTGGCAAGTGGGCGAACTCGTGCGCGACCCGCAATCGTTCACCCTGCGCGGCGATGCGCCCGATGGCACGTACCGCGTGATGGTTGCAATTGATAACTCGCGCAACTGGATCCAAGTTGGCACAGTCACCGTGAAAAACCGCGCGCGCTATTTTGGCGCGCCGAATCCGTCGCAAAAATTTTCTGCGCGCATCGGCGAGGTCGCACAACTGGTCGGCTATGATGTTACGCAAACCGAGCGTGCGGTACGCGTCGTGTTGTACTGGCAAGCGCTCGGCACGCCGACAACTTTGTACACCGCGTTCGTGCAACTACTCGATGCGAACGGCAACCTGCGTGCGCAACGCGACCAAATTCCCGGCGCGGGAAATTTTCCGACGACGAGTTGGGTCAAAGGCGAGTACCTCGTTGATTCGTACGACATCGCTCTGCCCGAACCCGGCGAGTATAAAATTATTATCGGCATGTATGATGCCAAAACAAATTCGCGTTTGCCAGTTTTTGATGCAACCCAAAATTCGGTTGGCGATTATAGCGAATTGTCTACACGAATCACGGTGCGCTAAACCTCGCACATCGCGTATTTTATCTCCACACAAAAACTCGCGCACAAATAATGCCTTGCCTCAGTTGGCAATAATCCCTCTCCTTGTGCGCTATCATCCTTTCCAAGTATTCCTCTCCGCTCAACCTTCGGTTAAAGCAAGGACAATCGTCCGTCGTCAGCGTCGCGTCGCACGTAAACTGAAACGCTCATCGTGTTCCCGGGTGATGAGCGTTTTTATTTTTTCATCTGCTCGTGCAAGGAACCCAACTCCTTGGACAAGATTCGCGTTTGGTTTGCAGGCAATTCCGCTGGCTTGAAAGCAGAATCCCATCAACTTGTAGCAAATGACGCCGCGTTCGAATGGGTTGGTTAAAAGCGATCAGAGCACCCTGGCGCTGGCGCGCATTTGCCAAGCGCACCCTGACGTGCTGGTGCTCGATGTAGATGTGTGTAACCGTCGCATGCATACCGTTGTGCGTCAGTTACTCGCAACGACGCCCGCATTGCACATTGTGGCACTCGGCACGGCAAACAAGCGCGTGGTCCTGCATCTGCTTCGAAACGGGGTGCAAGGGTACATTTCACGCCGCGAGCTGGCAACCGAACTGGCGCGTGCCATTCAAGCTGTGGCTCAAGGCGATGTATTTCTGTGTCCCTCCGCTAGCAATGCGTTGCTTGACGAATATCGCAAACATGCCAAGTCGCGCAAAACCAATCCAAATTAAATCCAGTGGCAGTGTCATCGGACGCTTGTGCACATTCATCTAAAAGGAGGTTCATCGGCGAATCTTTTTTCAGACTCATCAATGCGGTAGAGTGTTAGACTCGAAGAGGAGGATGCAATGACAGACAAACCAAGAGTGGTCAAAAAGACCGAGAGCAAACCCGAAGAAACCCCTCAAAAATCATCTGCGGGTGTGTCTCGGCGTGATTTTCTCGTCGGCACCGGCACCGGCGTCGCCGGCTTGGTGGTGGGTGGACTGGTCGGTTATCAAGTAATTCCCCAGCCCGAAAAACCCGCGCCACCGTTGCCCGAATTGTGGATTGGACGTAACGTCGCCAGTCAAAGTTGTATGGGTTGCCGCTTGTGCGAGGTCGCGTGCTCGCAAGCCAAAGAACAAAAAATTCAACCCTCGATTGCGCGCGTGTATGTGCCCCAGTATGTGCCGGGCATTGAATTTCCGGTGCTGTGCTACCAATTTCACCAAAATCAAGCCCTCACGCACACCACTTCTGCGCACCAACTCTTCGACC
Source organism: uncultured Anaerolineaceae bacterium (assembly GCA_964586085.1). Classification (GTDB taxonomy): domain Bacteria; phylum Chloroflexota; class Anaerolineae; order UBA4142; family UBA4142; genus JACRBM01. Next base: position 4,592 of record CAZPIR010000267.1, read on the forward strand.
TGGGGTGTAATGTTGACGAACGCATGCGTCGTCGGTGTATTCATCCACAAATATTCGGTCAACGCCTTCATTCGACTTGTTCACCCGGCTCTTTGAATCCCAAGCGACGACGCACCTCGGCGCGTTTCTGCACCTCGACAATTTCACGATCCTGATGCAACTCTTCAGCGAGGTACGCGTACACCGGTTTGGGGTTGCGCCGCGCGAGCTCTTCAATCGTTTGAATCAGCGCGGGCGGATCGGCGTGACCTAGCACATCGCTCAAAATAAAATCGGGCGTCAGCTTGAGCAACATTTCGACGTATTGATCGAATTCGAGTTGCACTTCGAGCAGAGATTCGATGACCGGTTTGAACGCCGCAACTTGTTCGTACACCTTGTCCGAGATTTCGATTTTTGGCATGAGTTCCTCTTGATATTTTTTGACACGCGAATTATACGCCAACTCGTTCAATTACGCCATTGCAACAAGCGCCAAGCCCAACACCATCACCGCGGCAGCAAACACGCGCACCGCGCCCAACTGCTCCTTGAGCAAGAGCCAGCCAAACAGCGCGCCGATAATCACACTCGTCGCGCGCACCGCGCCCACATAACTCGCCGCCGTCATCGTCATGCCGGTCAATGCAAGCATGTAACTACCGACCGTCGCTACACTGCCAATCAAAATGCGTTGCCAACTCACGCGCCACTCGCGCAGAGTGCTTGCGCGTTTACGCGACGACCACACGAACGGCGCGTACCCAATCGCAATCCCCGCATACACCCAGACATTGTAAACAATCGGCGTCGAATAGCCCACGCCGATTTTGTCGAGCGTCGAGTACACCGACACGCACAGCGCGGCGAGAAACGCAAACTGGGTCGGCATGTGATTGAGCGAGCGCAACGGCTTCCACACATCGTCGAACGAACGCAGGGACGCGAGATAAATTCCCAGCATCAACAATACGATGCCGACGTAACCCAGGACGGGCAAACGCTCGCCGAGAAAGAGCGCGCTCCACAACGCGATGAACAGCGGCGGCGTGCCATGCGCGATGGGATAGACCTGGGACAAGTCACCGTTGTCATAGCCGCGTGAAATCATCGCGACGTACGCGACCTCGAACACGAGACTGGGAATGAGAATGAGCCACACTTGCACGGGCATAACGAGCGAGGTTTGTGTAGCGACGAGAGCCGCGCTCCACAGCGCGCCAATCGAAACGCCCCACCACATAAAGGCGGACGAGTCGCGCGCACCTTTGGCGAGCAAATTCCAAACCGCGTGCAAAAATGCGGCAGCGAGAACGAGGAGAATGGCGAGGAGAGGCATAGTGA
>CAZPIR010000268.1:0-5899 GCA_964586085.1 uncultured Anaerolineaceae bacterium
ATAATGGGGAGCGGCTATCAATGTGGAATGCTTTGGGGTGGCGCGTTTGCCGCTGGCGCGCAAGCATATCGGCTGTATGGTGCGGGCGCGCGAGCAGAAGTTGAGGCAATGATTGCATCGCAAAAACTGGTTGAGGCGTTTCACACACGCGCCAAAGAAATCAATTGCGCTGAAATCACCGAGATGGAATGGAAGAAACCATCCAAAGGTCAGGTCGTCAAGTTTGTTGCCAAAGGCGGACCGATCGGTTGTTTTCGTTTGGCGGCGGATTATGCACAGATTGCATTCGATACGATCAACCACACGCTCGGCGAAGCGCAGATGGATGCGCCAGCTCAGCCAATAAGTTGCACGGCATTGCTGGCGCAAAAGATGGGCGTATCGGAAATGCATGTGGTGATGGCGGCAGGACTAGCCGGCGGCATCGGTCTAAGCGGTGGCGCGTGTGGAGTGTTGGGCGCCGCAATTTGGTTCAAGGGAATCAACACGCTCAAGCATGGCGACAAACTGAATTTCAATCTCACTGCTCCTTCAGCAGAGTTGGAAAAATATCTGGTGGCTTCCGACTATGAATTTGAATGCGCCAAAATCGTTGGACGCAAGTTTGAGAATGTCGCCGACCACGCCAGCTATGTGCGCGGTGGAGGATGTGCCAAAATCATCGAAGAACTAGCCGCATGTAGGGCGGCTTGGCGTGTGACGAACGATCTAGAACTTGTGCTCACGCAGTCTGTACAGTCCTGTGATTAATACGAAAAAATCTACCCACCATGCAAAGGAGCGAGTGGTAGACTCGCTCCTTTGCTCTTGTACTGCCTGCCAGGATTTTGCCACTGGGAGATCGGCTAATCGGCATAGTCTGTTTCAAACTCCGAACACAAATAGGCTTGATCTGCTGACCTCACACAAGCGCGTTTCTGCCAGACCGCAATGGCTCTATGCTTGGCTCTGTTTTAGTGCACATCCTCGAAAAATCGCAACCTCATTTGATTTATTCGCTCCGAATGGATATAATAGAGCCACTAACTAGATTTGGCATACGCTTTATCCGAATTCCTCAGGGAAAGGGTGATGCAAGCAAACCGATGGGTTGGCTGCCCTTTTTGAAACGGCACGCAAGTGTCTCGGAATCAGAACGCAAAGACGCGCAAAAGGAAAAAGGAGAAGAAGAATGCGAAACGCTCTTCATGTGTTGACGATCGGTATCCTGCTGACCTTGGGACTGATCCTTGTTGCCTGTGCGGCGCCGACTGCCGCTCCTACCTCTGCTCCGCCGACCAAAGCCCCTGCCCCGGTCACAACTTCGGCACCCGCCGCAACCTCTGCCCCGTCCGCGGCAACCAAAGCCCCGGAACCCACCAAAGCGGCGGCCGCTCCCGCTGGACCCGCCAAGAAACTTTTGATTGGTTTTACCGCCTCGCAAACCGGCGCTCAACAAGTCGCCTCCAAGAAACAAGTGGAAGGTTTGCAATTGTGGCTCGATGATGTGAAAAAAGCCGGCGGCATCAAATTAAAAGACGGCACCGTCTATATGCCGGAAATGAAGTTCTATGATGATGAGAGCAAGACGGATCGCGTGCAAGCGCTCTACGCTAAACTCATCAATGAAGACAAAGCCGATTTCCTCCTCAGCCCCTACAGTAGCGGTCTCGCTCGCGCCGCCGCCGTCGTTGGCGAACAGAACGGCAAGGTGATGATCACCGCCGGCGCGGCAGATGATGTGACGATGGAACAAGGTTTCAAGAACACGTTCCAACTGTACACTCCCGCTAGTCGCTACCTCACTGGCGCGGCGGACATGTTGATGAAGCTCGACCCGACCGCGAAAAAGATCGCCATCGTGTACGAAAAAGATTCGTTCTCGACCTCGGTCGCCCAAGCACTGAAACCGTACGCCGAAGGCAAGGGCTTGAGCGTCGTCGTGTACGAAGGGTATGACACCGGCACGACCGACTTTGCGCCATTCATCAACAAAATCAGCGCAACCAATCCCGACGCCATTTTGGGCGGCGGTCACTTTGCCGATGGCACGACCTTCGCCAAACAGTTGTACGAAAAGAAAATTCCCCTGAAATTTGTTGCCCTGCTTGTTGCACCGCCGGAACCCACCTTCAAGGATATTGGCGATGCCGCGCAGTACATCATCGGACCCAGCCAATGGGAACCTCAGGTGACGTATAGCGCCGACGCCGCCAAAGCCGCGAACATTCCGTACTATGGACCGAGCGTCAAGGCATTCACCGATGCGTACGTCGCGGCGTACAAAGACACGCCCTCGTATCACTCGGCGGGCGGGTACGCGCAAGGGTTGATCCTCCAAAAAGCAATTGAAGATGCCGACAGTGTTGATCAGGCGAAAATCGTCGCCACGCTCGACAAGATGAATTTGATGACATTCTACGGCGTCGTCAAATTCAGCACCGATGCCAAGACGCATGGCAAGCAAACCGCGCACGACATGGTTTACATGCAATGGCAAAAAGACTCGGCGGGCAAGTTGGTCACGCAAATCGTGTGGCCCATCGAAGCCAAGTCAGCCGACGGACAAATTCGCAAATAGTGCAGGCGTTTGTTAGTTCGATAGTGCGACAGTCCAAGACTATCGCACTATCGAACTATTTGCACTAGACTAATACCACAGAGAGGTGGCAATGAATTTTGAAGTTTTGCTTGCTTCGTCAATTGATGGACTCACCCTGGGTTTTGTGTTTGGCTTGATGGCGATGGGGTTGACCTTGATCTTTGGTGTGATGAAAGTCATCAACCTGGGTCACGGTCCGTTCATCGTAATGGGCATGTTCGCCGTCCTCGTGTTGAGCCAAAACCTGGGCATCAATCCTTACCTCGCCTTGCCAATCGTCATCGTCCTGGGTCTCGTGACCGGTATCGTCACCTACTTTGTTGCCGTGCATCGCGTCATCAACGCGCCGGAACTAACGACCTTGCTCGCGACGTTTTCGGTGAACATGATGCTCATCGGCGCGCTGACGATTATCTTTACAACGAGTCCGCGCGGTCTCTCACTCGAACTCCCCTCGTTTCGCGCAGGCACAATTACCCTCCTCGGTACGCGTGTCGTCGCCATGTTGATTGCGCTCGCCGTCACCGGCGCGCTCTACGCGTTTCGCTATCGCACGCACATGGGCAAATCCATTCGCGCGGTCGCCAACAATCGCTCCGCCGCCGAATTGATGGGCATCAATTCAAGCTGGGTGCTCGCGTTGAGTTTCGGCATCGGCACGGTGTTGGCAATGGTGTCCGGCGCTTTGCTCGCCACCTTGTTCGGATTCACGGTACTTTCCGGCGGCGGACTGGAAACCAAAAGTTTCGTCATCGTCGTCCTGGGTGGCTTGGGCAATCCGACCGGCGCGCTCCTCGGCGGCATCGTCATCGGCTTGCTCGAAAGCATCACCACGATCTTTATGCCGGTAAGCTGGGTCCCCGTGTTTGAATTCGTCGTGTTCATCTTGATCCTGCTGTTCCGTCCCAACGGACTTTTGGGAGCGCGCTAGATGAAATCACTGCTTAATCCCTCGCTCTGGTTGATTTGGCTGGTCGTCATTGCCATCGCGCTCGTGCCCATCTTTGCCAACTTGCCGGCGTTGCGCGAAGAATTTTTCGTGCTCTTGATGTTGATCATCCTGGCTTCGAGTGTCAACATCATCATGGGCTACACCGGCTATGTCAGTTTCGGGCACATTGTTTATTTCGGCATCGGCGGCTATACGTCGTTCTTTCTCGTTCAAGTGATGGAGTTGAACTTTATCCTGGCAACGATTATCGGCGGCGGTGTCGCGAGTTTGATCGCGTTGCTGATTGGTATGCCAGTGTTGCGTTTGCGCGGCGCGTACTTTGCGCTCGCCACGATTGGCATCAACGAAGCATTCCGCACACTCGTGACGAACTTGGATGCGCTCGGTGGTGCGGTTGGGATGCTGTTGCAATTTTCAGTGTACGATGCGTACGGCGGCGCCAAGAACGCTTCACAAATGGCGTACTATGGCATCCTCATCGTCGCGCTGTTGACCCTGACCGCCAGTTTCGTCATCAAGAAATCAAAATTCGGTTTGAGCTTGATGGCGATTCGCGAAGACCAGGACACGGCGATGGTGTTGGGCATTGATCCGCTCCGCGCCAAAGTAATGACCTATGCAATTTCAGCATTCTTTCCCGCGCTCGCCGGCGCGCTCTTTTTCTTCAAGAACGGCAACATCGAACCCGGTCCCGCGTTCGAACTGCATCGTTCGATTGAGGCGTTGGTGATGGTGATGCTCGGCGGGTTTGGCACGGTGACCGGTCCGATTGTCGGCGCGGTGGTCTATGAACGTCTGCGCGGATTTTTGATCACCGACCCGACCTTTAGCCAAGCCCACCTCGTCGTCTCAGGCGCGCTGTTGCTCATCATCGTCTTGTTCGTCACTGCCGGCGTCGTCGGTTGGTTGCGTCAACGCTTTCCGGCGGTACGGAGGTTCCTCGAATGACCACCTCACAAATTCTTCAAGTTCAAAACGTCAGCCGTCGCTTTGGCGGTTTGCTGGCGTTGGATAAAGTTAATTTCGTCATCAACGAAGGCGAAATCCTGGGTCTCATCGGACCGAACGGCGCGGGCAAGACGACGATGTTCAACGCAATCAACGGCGTGTTCGCGCCGACGAGCGGCAAAATTATTTTTCGCGGCGAAGATGTGACCGGCTTGCCGCCGTACAAACTCGCCAAGCGGGGATTGGCGCGCACGCATCAGATCGTACGCCCGCTCGCCGAGCTAACCGTACACGAAAACGTGACCGTCGGCGCGTGCTTTGGTCGCGAAAATCTTTCGCTCGGCGCGGCGTCCAAGGTCGCCGACCAAGTGCTCAAGAATGTGGGCTTGGATGAACGGCGCGATATGCTCGCGAGTAAACTTAACGTCGCGCAAAAGAAACGCCTCGAACTTGCGCGCGCCCTCGCGCAAAAGCCGGTCTTGCTCTTGCTCGACGAAGTGCTCGCCGGGTTGAATCTGCAAGAAGTTGCCGGCATGGTCGAAGTGATTCGCAACGTTCGCAAACAAGGCGTGACGATTTTGATGATCGAACACTTGATGCACGCGGTCATGAACCTGAGTGACCGACTCGTGGTGCTCGTGTACGGAGCCAAAGTCGCCGAAGGCACGCCGGCAGAAGTGTCGAGCAATCCCCAGGTCATCGAAGCGTATCTGGGTGATCCCAAAGTCGCAGAACGTTTCTTGGAGGGCGCAGGATGAGTACGCTCAAAGTCCAAAATATCGAGTCGGGTTATGGTGAAGTACAAATCCTGTGGGGCGTCTCACTCGAACTCGCGCCGGGAAAACTCACGACACTGGTCGGGTCGAACGGCAGTGGCAAAACGACATTATTGCGCACCGTGATGGGCTTGACCAAGACCTGGAAAGGTTCCGTGTCCTTTGACGGACAAGATGTCACACGTCTCACCCCGCACGAAAAAGTGCAGAAGGGCATGGTGCTTGTGCCCGAAGGACGCCAACTGTTCACCGACATGTCTGTGCTCGAAAATTTGCAAATGGGCGCGACGCCTAAAACCGCGCGCGGCGAATATCAAAAAAACCTCGACTGGGTGTTTGAACTATTGCCACGTTTGAAAGAACGGCGCACGCAAATCACCGGCACACTCTCCGGCGGCGAGCAACAAATGGTCGCCATTGCGCGTGGCTTGATGGCTAAACCCAAAGTCTTGATGTTTGACGAATTGTCGCTCGGCTTGTCGCCTTTGCTCGTAATGAATCTGTTCGAGGTCATCCAAAAACTAAAGGGGCAAGGATACACCATGCTCCTCGTCGAGCAGAATGTGCAGATGGCGCTCGCCGTGAGCGATTACGCGTACGTGATGAATCACGGGCGCGTGGAGGTAGAAGGCACGGCGAAAG
>CAZPIR010000269.1:0-5897 GCA_964586085.1 uncultured Anaerolineaceae bacterium
TCTGGTTTTGTGCGAAACGCGCCGGGTTGGATTAACCCGGCGCGTTGAATTCGCTTTATGCTTGTCCGTGTTCGTGCGCGTGCGCGTGTTGATCTTCAAAGAGGGGCAGGTATTTGGCGGCGAGAGCGAACACTACCACACCCAGCGTGACGAGCGAGACCGTGATCCAGAGTTCACTCCATGCGGGCGTATAGCTCGCCGCGCCTTTTGCAAAGACCCACCAGCCGAGGAGCGAGGTGTTCAAGCGATTCAAGACCACCCCACCGACAATCAGCGCGCCTGAAGCGAACACCGCGCCATTGCTTTCACGACCGCGTCGTGTGCCGAGCACGATCATCGGGACGATGACGCCCAGGACCATCTCAACCGAGTAGAGTGTGGTGTGGAACGAGGAGGCGCCGAGTGCTGTCCATGCGCCGCGGTAAATCAAGTCCGCGATTTTCGCGACCAGGTAGATGCCGAGTACGACTGATGCGGCGCGTCCGAGACCTTTGAGCAAATCACTTTCGAGTGCGCGACCGAAACCGCGCGCGCTCAAGTTCGATTCGACAATCGTCATGCCCAAGCCCACCGCGACGGCGCTGATGAAAAAGAACACGGGCATCATCGGGGTGTACCACAGCGGGTTGATTTTTTCCGGCACGATCAGGAACAAGCTACCGAGCGACGATTGGTGCAAGGTCGAGAGACACATGCCGACGATGACGAGCGGGAGCGTGATCTTGCGGACGATTTTGAGCGCCCATTCGATTTTGAATTTTTCCAAGACGACCGGGCTAAATTCGAGAACCAGGACGGTGGTGTAGAACATGACGCACATGGCGACTTCGAACATCGGCGAGTGAATGTTCCACATAAAGATGGGATGCCAGACATTGTACCAGCGACCCAGGTCGAAGAGCAAGCCGACGATGACGAGCAGATAGCCGAGCAGAGCGGTCAGGATTGCGGGGCGCACGATGGGATGATACTTGTCGAGTTTGAACACGTGCACCGTGCCCGCCATGACGAAACCACCGGCGGCGAGCGCCACACCGCTGACGACATCGAAACTAATCCAGATGCCCCAGGGAAATTCGTCGCTGAGGTTGGTCGTGTAACCCAGACCAAAGAAGAAACGCGCGACCGTGATGCCAATCGCCACGATCCACAGCACGGCGATAAAGGTGATGACGAGAATCTTGGTCGAGGGGAGAGCCGGAACCTGGATGCGTTGCAAAATCGCCAAGCGTTCGCTGAGCGGTTTGCTGGTGCGCGCCGCCGCCTCGGGATTCAATTTGCTTTCGACCCATTTGCCCAAGCCGAACAACAAGGCAATCGGCAAACCGAAACGAAAGACGAACATGTACGCGACGACGGCGAAATCGCGGAACCACATGAACAGGTCAATGAACTGATTCGTTGCGAGCGTGTAGAGCACGATGCCGACGATGGTGAGTGCGACCAAACCGAGCAGGACGAGTCCGGCGGTCTTGAGTGCGAGTTTACTAGAAGTGCGAGCGGTTGTGGTATACATGATTATTTCTCCCCATTCATTTCTATGGCTAGGTTATTTGTCGGTCACGCGCACGGGCGCTTGAACGAGCGGCGCATTTTCGCGACGATGAGTCCACCAGGCAATGCCGCTCAACACGGTCAAGGCAGTGGCGAGCACGGCGGGAATTTTCGATTGGACTTCCCAGGTGTAATTGGGTTTCGCTTCGTGCGGCAAGTCCATCCGGAAACCGAGTTGATCGAACGGCGTGCCGCTGAGATACAAGACCGACGTGCCGCCCACTTCGTTTTCGCCGTAAATGTGATGCACGTACTTGTCCGGCGCTTGAGCGATGCGGTCACGCGCAATCGCGAGCAAATCGGCGCGAGAACCATAGTAGAGCGCGCGCGAGGGACATGCTTGCACACACGCTGGCGTGTTGCTTTTGCCGTCTGCCATGCAACCTTGCGAGCACTTGTTAATTTTCGGACTCGTCGAATTCCAGTTATAGGTTGGCACGCCGAACGGGCACGCCATCATGCAATAACGGCAACCGATGCACTTGTCTGCATCGTACGTCACCGCGCCACTCGCGGTCTTTTCGAATGCGCCGACCGGGCACACGGAAACGCATGACGGCTCTTCGCAGTGCATGCATTGGGTCTTGATCGGTTTAATGACCGGTTTCTTGGGGTCGGCGGAGATGTTCTTCATGTCCACATAGGTCAACGTGGTTGGTGAAAGACTGGTCGGGCGATCGTTAGTAGGCAAGTTGTTCGCGACCTTGCACGCGTTTTGGCAACTGCGGCAACCGACACAGCGCATTGTGTCAATCAAGATGCCATTGCTGGCTTTGGGATACACGGGCACGGATTTGGCGCTGGGCGTCAACCCTTGCGGCGCAACGTTTGCGCCGACTGTCAACATCGCGGCTCCCGCGCCGCACGCTTTCAGGAAATCACGTCGAGTGAGACTCATGGAACACCTCCGAAAAATGAACCGTTGTTTTGAATGATTATGCCGCTTTAGTTTGTGGCTTGTAGAGTGCGCAAGCGTGACATTCTTGGCGCACTTGATTCCCCTCGGCTTGCAAGGCGAGCCAGCAGGGCAGGTCTGGGTGTTTGATTGCCGCGCACTGCGCGCGTTTGGTCGAATCGCAATGTTTGAAATCCCAGCAGTGCAAGTAGATGACGTTACCGGCAACGCGGCGTTCCATTTCTTGCTTGCGTTCGCCACTCTCTTCTTGCGGGCGCATTTTCTTTTCGAGCCAGCGTCCGACCCAGATCGTCAGCGCAATCGGGATACCCAAGCGCAGAATGAACATTCCAATCAAGCCGACCCATTCGATAATTGTTTCGATCATCGCTTCCATCTCACACCTCCAGCCAGTTGCGTGAAATCACGCTCAGGCAATTTGGTTATCCCGGTTGAGTTTACGTTCGATCAACGCGCCGAGCGCGAGCAGGGCGGCGACAGGGAAAACCACACGAGTGATCAACAGAGTTGCGAGGAACAGGATTTCGGCTACCATTTTGCGCTCCTTTTTGGAATCGCTTACTTGCACCTCTCTTATACTCCCTTTCGGTATGCACCCGCCATTCATTAAACACTCTATTTTTGCGACAGAAAAAACACCCCATTTGATATGGGGTGTTTTGTGTAGATGAACGTGCAGGGGTGTAGAGGATGAGTTACCTAAGAGTGTTTTAGTTGCCGTTTTTCGAGGTCGAACAAACCGTACGCGGCGGCGAGAATTTCGACGGGCGCGCGACCTTTCTTTTGTGTGCCGTGTTGCAACTGCCAGCGGCAAATTTCCGAATCGGCGGTGACGAACGATGCGCCTTCTTGCTCGTTCACAAAACGAAATGCGTCTTGTCCGACTTGCATCGCAATGTCGTACTTTTCGGCTTTGTAGCCGTACGTGCCGGCAAGCCCGCAACATTTTGCATTGCCTTCGCGCACGTCGAGACCGGGAATCAGCGTCATCACATCGAGCGATGGTCTGCCCATGCGATGGGCGCGCACCTGGCACGATACGTGATAGGGCAGGACCAAATCCAAGTCGCGGAAATTGGTGTTGAGTTGTCCGCGATCATGCAGGTCGCGCAAAAATTCGGACATGTCCCACATGGCGTTTTTGAAACGATGCGTGTTGTCATTTTCAATGTCGAGCATCTCGGACGCTTCTTCGCGCAAAACCAGGACGCAACTCGTGCTTGTGCCGACAATCGGATAACCCTTGTCCGCGAACGGCAACATTTTGGTCAGATTGTTTTGATACAGATTTTTCGCGGCGGGAAATTCGCCATTGTTCAGCATCGGCAAGCCGCAACAATTTTGCGGGGGCACGATGACCTCGTACCCATTTTGTTCGAGCACCATCACGGCGGCTTGACCGACACTGGGTTCATAATAGTTTGTCGAGCATCCGTGAAAGTAGACCACCTTTTTGTCCGATTTCAATCGCTCGCTCTGGGTGCGCTCGAACCAGGTCGTAAAACTGCCGCCGGTTGCCCAGCGCGGAATCGGCGCATGCTGGGCAACGCCCATGATTTTTTCCGCCATGAATCGGCTGAACGGATTGTGAAATCCCAGGTTCGCGATTTGTGGCACAAGGTTGCCGATGCGACCTAGGATTTCGTTGCGTCCGAAAAACCAATTGCGCAACGGGATGCCGTGATCGGCGACGATTTGCGCTTTGGCGCGCGCGTTGATTTCGGCGATGCGCACGCCGGTCGGACACACTTCATTGCACACGCGGCACGCGGAACAATAATCCACCGAATGATCAGGTGAGTGTGCCTGCACGATTGCTCGAAAACGTTGCGCCTGTGGACCCGCGTACTTGGGTCCGGGAAATTTATCGGTGACGGCTGAAATCGGGCAGTATGATGTGCAGATATTACATTTGATACATTCGTCGAGTGTAGCACCGACGGAATGCCAGGATTGGGTATGCATGCAAACTCCAAGTTAAAAATGAAATGCGGCGGTTGCTTTGCCGGCAACGGTGCCGGTTGCAATCGCAACGCCTTCGAGACTGCGTTCGCGCAAAGTGTCGGCATGGGCGAGGATGCCGCCCGCCGCGTAGAGATTTTCGTACACGCGGTTACCGTTTGCATCCACCGGTTGCAAATCGCGATTGACCTGGACGCCGGTACGAAAAACCGGATGTCCTTGTGCGTCGAAAAAGCGCGCGCGAAACCAATCGGTGCGCTGTGCCGGCGTGGATAACGGCAAATCAAAAATCACTTCCCAGGTTTTGCCGGTGTGGTCGCTGTTGATGCCCGCGCCGAGAATGCCGCCCGTGGCGAGCACAAACACATCGCCGCGATGTTTGAGCGGACGCCCGCTCGTCTCGCTTGCAACGTACTGGATGCGACCATGCTCGGCGTGGAAGGCAATCACCTTCATGCTCACGTCCACACGTACACCCAGCTTTTGCAAATGACGATGCAATGCCGTGTTCAAGCGGATGCCCGGCACACTTGGCGGCAATGTAGGAATTTCAAAAACTTCGGTGCCGGTGACTGTGTGTAAATCGTGCAATGCTTGCTCGTGTGCGTTGAGACCCAGGATTGCCGGCAAACCGATCCGTTCGTCTGCGCGCGCGATTTCCCTGAGCGCGGTGCCAAATTTCACCCGCGTCGTTGCATCGTCGAGCGCGGAAGCGAGTTGCACGGTGTTGCTGTCGTGCCGCGTCGTGATGAGGTCGAGCGGCAGAAATGCGGCGCGTGCGGTGTGTCCCTGTTTGTTCAAATTTTCGGCGACGAGTTCCGGATAAAAATCGCGCATGCCTTGCAAGCCGACAATCAACACCGGCTTTTTGCGATTCAGGTCACCGTCAATCTGCGCGCGCGGAACGAGCAGTGCCGGCCGCGCCGCGCCGACCGGCGAGGGTAACCAAAAATTTTTGCGCACGTCGCCCTCGTACGGCAAACCGATTTCATGCGTGAGCGCGGCGAATTGCGTGAATGCATCGCCGATTTTTTCTTGTCCGAGCAGAGCGTACGGATGATGCAATTCTGCACGTGTCAACGCATCGAGCGCGTCGCTCATATTTTGCACCGGCGATTTTTCGTCGGGGTAATAGCCGAGCGCATCAATTGTGCCGGCACTCCAATGCGTCGTGCCCCAGCCCTTGGCGACGACCTCGACGTGCGCGCCGTTTTTCGCGGCGTGGTACGCGGTGACCAGTCCCGCCAAGCCCGCGCCGATGACGACGACTTTATTCATGGTGTGCCTCCGTGTCTGCCGCTTGCGCATAAAAATCGCTCATTGGGCTTGTCAGGTTTTCATCTGGCAAATGATCGGCATTCATCAACGCAAGGTAAATCAATTCGTCGAGTCGTTCCTGTTTCAGCTGGCGTCCCCACAAAATTGGTGTGAGACCTTTCCAGCGTTCCTGGAGAAAATCGCGCAA
>CAZPIR010000270.1:0-5864 GCA_964586085.1 uncultured Anaerolineaceae bacterium
GGGCAAACACAGCATCCTCAACATTTTCGCGTACGCAACAAATAAATGTTACGGCTTTCGATAGCAACTTTGGCAATACATGGAGCAACACAATCAACATTCTCAATGCGTGCGATGGTTCGGTGATTCGTTAAACGACTCGGCTTGAAATGATCAATCCCACCCGGTTTACCCAGCCGGGTGGTTTTTTATCGAATGAGTGACGCCATATAAAAACCTTACCTTTGTTTGCTGGGTAACGTTCGCATAAAAAGATGTGCCCTATTGCGCGAATTTATGCGCGCGCGTATAATCTGGCACATTGAGGCGGTGCTGATTGCCGGCTCGCATTTTAGCGAGAGTAACGAGTGCTCTCGGTTTTTCTATTTTTTGTGACATCCTCATTCAAGGAGAAATACACCATGTGCTATGACGACAATGCGCGACCACCGTATCCGCCCATCGCCGGCGGCGCGGCGAACGGTGAAGAGATTATCCTGACCGCATCGGATGGCAATCGTTTTGCCGGATACCTTGCCTACCCAACCCAGCCCGTGCAAGCGAATGTGTTGATTTACCCGGACATTCGGGGCTTGCATCAATTCTACAAAGAACTCGCGTTGCGCTTTGCCGAAATTGGCATTCGCGCGTTAGCGATTGATTATTTCGGTCGCACTGCCGGTCTCACCGCGCGCGATGAATCGTTCGAGTGGCAACCCCACGTTGAAAAAATGACCATCCCAACTTTTCTCAACGATGTGGCGGCGGGATTGGCAAATTTGAAAACCCAAAGCAAAACGCCGCGCGCGAATTTTGTCGTCGGCTTTTGTCGCGGTGGCACGCTCGGCTTGCATACGGGCGCAGAACAATTCGACCTTGCGGGCATCGTCGCATTTTACGCCGGGATGAGTCGTCCGATTGCCGGCGCCAAGGGCACGACACTCGAACAAGCCGGCAAAAATCGTTATCCCGTCCTGGGTTTATTCGGCGGCGCTGACCCAGGAATTCCGGCGAGCGATGTCGCGCAACTCGATCAACAACTCGCACGTGCCGGTGTCGCGCATGAAATCGTAGCATATCCCGGCGCGCCACATAGTTTCTTTGATCGCAAGTTTATCGAATTTGCGAACGAGTCCGCCGATGCGTGGACGCGCGTGTTGAATTTTATCCAAACTCATTCCAGGTAAACGGAGGCCAAAGTGAATACTGTTTCGTTGATTCGCAACCAAACCAAGGTGGCACACGATTGGCTCGAAGCCACGATGGCAGATGTGACACCCGATATGGCACACCGTCCCGCCCCAGGCATCGCGCATCCCATCGGCTCGCGGTACGCACACCTCGCCGTGTCCGAAGATAATCTGCTCGCGATGGTTACAAAGAGCGCACCAATTCATTCGACGACCTGGCAAGGCAAAACTGGCATACCCAATCCACAAGATGCGTTCGGTTCGGCATTTGAATGGGCGCAGAGTGTCAAGGTAGACCTGGATGCGTTGCGACAATACACGCAAGCCGTGTATGCCAACACAGACGAGTACCTGGCGAGTTTACAAGAGAGCGACCTGGATGCGGAAATTGATTTGACGGAATGGGGCATGGGCAAATGGTCCGTCGGTGATTTTCTTGTCGCGTTCTTGATTGGTCATGTGCGCGACATCATGGGCGAAATTTCTGCAATCAAGGGCGTGCATGGATCGAAAGGGTATCCCTTCTAATTTTTGCCTGTGACTTTTGTCCTTGAGTCGCACGAATAAATCGGGTATCCTTTAGCTCAGAATTCGGTGATGATGTCGAATTCATTCTGGGTTAAAGGAGGACCCGATCATGTTCAAACAAAGTCTCAGCATATTCGCATTGATCCTCGCACTCGTCGCGCTCGGTGCCAGCGCACTTGGCATGTATCAAAATAATGCGACACATACCACGCTCGAAAAATCGCTCGCCGCACTCAAGCCGGCGATGGATCGCATTGGCGTTGCGCCGCTTGACCCAGCGAAATCCATGCAAGCCAAAAATGTGGCGCGCGATGCGTCGCGCGTGCCCCCGCCGATCATGCGCACCGAACCCACCACGGTTCAAGTCAACCTGACCACGTACGAAGTCACCGCCGAAATCGCCGACGGCACCACGTTCACGTTTTGGACTTTTGATGGCACCGTTCCAGGTCCACTGATTCGCGTCATGGAAGGCGACACGGTCAAACTTGGCATCACCAACGCCATCACGAGCACGATGAGCCATAACATTGATTTGCACGCCGTCAATGGTCCAGGTGGCGGCGCGGGCGTCACCAAAGTTTCGCCAGGCGAAACGAAAACGTTCACGTTCAAAGCGTTGAATGTTGGCGCGTTCATTTATCATTGCGCCGCAACCCCACCTTATGTTCATGTCGCTCAGGGCATGTACGGCGGTATCGTCGTCGAACCCAAAGGTGGACTGCCCAAAGTAGATCGTGAGTTTTACGTCGTGCAAGGCGAGTGGTACACGAGCGGCTCATTCGGCGATAAAGGACATCAAGATTTGAATGGGGAAAAAGCGCGCGCGGAGCATCCGGAATACTACACGTTCAATGGTCATGTTGACGCGTTGACCAAGTACTATCCTTTGCAAGCCAAAGTCTGCGAAACGGTGCGCGTCTTTTTCGGCGTCGGTTGACCAAATATTGCGTCGAACTTTCACATCATCGGCGAAATTTTCGACAAAGTGTACTCGGGTGCGCCGCAAACGTTCGTGGGTAATGAAGAAACGTGGGTTGTCCCGCCGGGTTCCATGTCGATCATGGAATTCAAACTCAACGAACCTGGACAATATTTGTTGGTTGATCACGCCCTGTGGCGCGTTGCCAAGGGCGCTTCGGGATTGTTGATGGTGACCGGCAATTGGGACAATGATGTGTTCATGCCGCGAGCCGATGGATCAAGTCATTAGGTCGAACGCAAAATAAAACTCCCGCCTTGTATGGAAAGACGGGAGTTTTATTTTTGATGTGGCTAACACTGTTCACCGCACACGCACACCTGGTCGCGCCCATTCTCTTTGGCGTGATAGAGCGCGGCATCAGCAAGGTCAACCAACTCCCAGGGGTCGCGCGTATGCGCAGGAAAAATCGCAATTCCCTGGCTCACTGTCGGCGACGCAATTCGTGTGCCATCCTTGGCATGCAATGAAATCTCGCTCAGCGTGGTCCGAATTCGCTCCGCCACGACCCGCGCATTCTCCAAGGTTGCGCCGGGTAACGCAATGACAAACTCTTCGCCGCCCCAACGCCCCACCCAATCCGTTTGTTTAACATGCGTGCGAATCGCTTGCACGATTACATCGAGCACCTTGTCGCCCGCCAAGTGGCCGTACCGATCATTGTATGCTTTAAAGTAATCAATGTCGAGCATGATCAAGGCGATGGACTCGGCGGTACGAATTTGCTCGGCGAGACGCTCCATAAAGTAGCCGTGATTGTAAACCTGGGTCAAGCTATCGCGCCGTGCTTGGTCTTGGAGCGCACTGTAGAGCCGCGCATTTTCAATCGCGATGGCAACCTGTCCCGCCAATGTTTCGAGCGTCGCCACGTCACTCTCGTCGAATGCATTCAGGTGATCGGTTTCGACGTCGAGCACGCCAATCGTGCGCGCGCCAATTTTGAGCGGCACTGTAAATTCAGCGCGTGTGTCGGCGACGGAGGGATGAAACAAAAAGCGGGGTTCGTTTGTCACATCGTTCGCCAACAAGCTTTCGCCGTGTTCCGCCACCCACCCAACCATACCTTGCTCGAAGGAAATGATAAATTGATTTTCCAATAATGTTTGAGAATGGGGTCCAACGCCAGCAAGTAAAATCGCTTGACGTTGAGCAGGGTCAACCGTAAAGACGTGCACGTAACGATAATCGAATGTCGTGCGAATGAGTCCCGCCAGAGTCCACCCCAATTCGTGCAAATCGAGAATTGAGGTGAGTCGGTGTCCCAGGTCATTGACGACGGCGAGTTGCGCGGCGCGGCGTTTTTCTCCGGCATACAGTTGGGCGTTCTCCAACGCAATCGCAGCTTGGTTCGCAAAAATTGCGAGCGTGCTTTTTTCGATGGGCGTGAACACGTGCGGCTCGGCATAGTTCACGTACAACGCGCCGATCACATTCCCTGCGCGTTGAATTGGCAGACACGCAACGGCACGATACCGCATCATCCCCGCCGCTGGGCTGGGACTAGCATCGGCATGCACGTCTTGGATAAATACGGCTTGCCGGCGATTCACCACCGTCATGCCCAGACCCTCTTTGCGAAAGGGGACTCGTTGCATTTGGTCGGGCACACCGACCGTCGCCGCATACTCGAGCAAGTCGG
The DNA here is from genome assembly GCA_964586085.1 of uncultured Anaerolineaceae bacterium. Classification (GTDB taxonomy): domain Bacteria; phylum Chloroflexota; class Anaerolineae; order UBA4142; family UBA4142; genus JACRBM01. The sequence continues at coordinate 4,319 of CAZPIR010000270.1, forward strand.
TTTTAGGGTTGAGTAGAGCAATCGTTGCAATCGGCGCACTCAACGCATCTGCCACCGCTTGAATGACTCGTTGCGGTAAATCATCCAGGTTCAAGTGACCGGATAATTCTGCGCTAACCGCATACAACCGTGTAACATCGTTAAGATTTTTTTGCGCCTCACGATACAGTCGCGCATTCTCCAACGCAATCGCGGCTTGATTCGCAAAAATCGCGAGCATGGTTTTTTCGATGGGCGTGAACACGTGCGGTGTTAAATGGCTAACGTACAACAACCCAATCTGATTGACATCGTGCTGAATCGGCAAACACGCCACCGCCCGGTCGCCCCACAGAGACGAGCCAGTATCACCTTCGAGTTGGGTGTCTTCAATGTAATATGGTTCGCCAGTGCGAAACACGCGCATCCCGCGTCCATCTTGACGAAATTCTTGTTGCAATGCTCGGGTTGGCGCGCCAACCGTCGCGGCATATTCGAGTTTGCCAGTCGCTTCATTGAACAATGCAATTGTCGCCATCGGCGCGCCTAATGCCTCGGCGACCGCATTGACAATTCGAGCCGGAATATCGCGCGGGTCGCGTTGTTGCGTGAGTTGCGTGCTCATCGCGTACAGGCGCGTCACATTGCGCAGGGAAAGTTGCGTTTCGCTGAACAGTCGCGCGTTCTCGACGGCGATGGCGGCTTGGCGCGCAAGAATTGTCAATAGGCGTCCATCGTTCTCTTGAAAATTGCCATCGTTGATTTTGTTCGCCGCTAAAATCAATCCGATAGCGCGACCGCGCACGACCAAACGTGCCACTGCAAGGTTGCACACGCCGAACGATTTCGCTGTTTCCCTCAACGGCTCCGGCAAAAGAGCAAGGTCATTGACAATCAAGTAATCGTGTTTTTCGACATCCCACACGGCAATCATTGCTTGATCTACCGGGTGCGCCAACGTCGCAATTTGTAAATCGTCGAGACCGTAGCCAGGTGGCATTCCAAACAAATATGAACGCACTTCGTCAAAACGTTCGAGGAAACAAATTTGCGCACCAAGCAAATGCGCCGTGCGTTCGGTCACTTGGCGAAACGTTGCTGGTGCATCTTCCAACTCGGCGAACGATTGCGAAATGTCATACAACCCTTGCAATTCAGCGCGTCGTTGCTCGATCTCTGCACGCTGTTGCTCGGCTTGGCTGGCGGCGGTACGAAAGTAATAGGTCAATGCTGTGATCAACTCGGAAATTAAAATCGCCGCCAAAACATAAACGACCGTCCGCAAAACCGGTCCGACCGGATAACCGCTCCGTGTGTAAACCTGAATCGCAAACTGTGTGAGACTGACCAGCCCCGCCGCGAACAAACCGGCACGGCGGCTGGCGATGATGGCAGTGACAATGACCACGAGCGTGTACAGCGGTGACACATCCAACTCGGGCAGTTGCCAATCGGCAAAGGCGATGATTGCCGTGTGAATAATTACTGTGAGGTAAATGACCCAGGGACTGGTCCAGATGCGCGGCGTGATATAACGCAACGTCAATATCGCCAACGCGCCAAAAAG
>CAZPIR010000271.1:0-5804 GCA_964586085.1 uncultured Anaerolineaceae bacterium
TTGGCATGTCGTTGACCGCGCGCGCAAATTCACGCGCCGCCGGTTCCATCAACCGCGAATGTGAGGCGATGCTCACGGCGAGTGGAATTACGCGCCGCGCGCCACGCGCCTTGGCAAGCGTCGCGGTTTGCTCAATCGCTTCCTTGGTTCCAGAGATGACAATGTTTCCAGGATTGTTGTAATTCGCAATCTGCGCGCCAGTCTCGGCGCATACCGCTTCAAGCGCGGACGCATCCATGTTCAACACGGACGCCATCGCGCCGGGTGTTTGCTCGCCAGCCAGTTTCATCAGGCGACCACGTTCGCGCACGAGCTTCAACGCATCGGCAAAATCGAGTGTGTTTGCGGCAACAAGCGCCGAGTACTCGCCGAGCGAATGTCCGGCAGTGAATGCCGGAACCATCGCCGGGTAAAGCGATTCGATCACACGCAAGACCGCGATGCTGTGCGTGAGCAATGCCGGTTGTGCGTTGATGGTGTCGGTGAGCGCGGCATCGGGACCCTCAAAGCACAGCGCGGATAATTTGAATCCGAGCGTTGCATCGGCTTGCTCAAAGGTTTCGCGCGCAAGTGGAAATGTCTCGACCAAATCGCGCGCCATGCCGGCGAATTGGGAACCTTGTCCCGGAAAAACAAATGCCGTTTTCAAAATTTGCCCCAAAAGAAATTTCAGATTTATGACTCGGTCACGCGGGAATCATAAATCTGAAATTTTCCAGTCGTTTAGCTCTTGCCCTTGGGCTTTTTGGTTTCGACGACAAAGATTTGTTCGCCTTCGTAGTAACCACAGCTCGGGCAGACGTGATGCGGCTGGCGCGGCTTGTGGCAATTCGGACAGGCGGTCAGGTTCGGCGCTTCGAGTGCGAGGTGACTGCGTCGGCGGTCGCGCCGCCCTTTGGAAATTTTTCGCTTTGGTAGAGGTGGCATGGTTGGACGAGATTCCTTTCAGTTATGATTTATCAAGCAACTCTTTGAGTTTTTCAAAACGCGGATCAATGTGATCGGGCTTGCAATCGCACGGACCTTCATTCAGATTTTTGCCGCATTGCGCGCACAATCCCAGACAACTCGTTCGACAAATCGGGTGGAGTGGCAGGGCGAGCAAAATATCTTGGCGCGCGATTTCGGTCAAGTCGAGTTCGTGGCGCGCATCAATGCGTGTGGCGGGTTCGTCGTCTTCGAGTTGTGGCAAGGTTGCCCCGGTCGAAATGTCAATCGTCGGTCGAAATTCTTCCTCCAGCGTAAAGCGCAGAGGATAGGAAAACAGATCGAGACAGCGCGAGCACGCGAGTTCGATTGAGCAGTGCAACGATCCGGTCGCCAGCACGCCATCGGCGGTGCGAATGAACATCACCGTGCCGTCGAGTGTGCTCAACGGGGTGATGTCGGGATCTAGATTTTCAATGTTCTCGTGCAGAGTATGCTGACGAGTTTCGCCCGAATGCTCTTTGAGCAATTGGGCAACGTTAAATCGCATAAGTTAATTTTTCCAAGCGCGGAGTTGAGCGCGCCCCATTATAGGCAGGTGACGCCGATGTGTCAAGAAATTCAGTTCGCTTCGGGCGATTCGGGACTGTTGTGATGTTGCGTTGAGATGAAATCAATCCCGTTGGACACCTGCGTTTGCAAGTTGGCGATCTGTTGCGCGACCTGCGCAAGTTGCGCCTGCAAATCGGAAAGCGTTTGCGCGGCGTACGAATCTGCGCCCAAGCGCGTGGCGAGCGCGGTGTCGCGTGCCTGCTTTTCGATTTGTTGGGCTTGGTCTTGCGCCGCCCGGCTGATGGCGTGATCGTTCGTCAAACGCGCGGCATCTTCTTTGGCAAGCTCAAGAATGCGTGTGGCTTCTTCTTGTGCCTGCGCGATAACGCGGTCGCGATCCTGCACGATTTTTTTCGCTTGGCGAATTTCTTCGGGAATCGCGATGCGCATTTGATCGACAATGTCGAGGAACTCGTCCTCATCCAGCATGGTTTTGGAAGACATGGGGACCCGCCACCCTTTGCTGAGTAGGGCTTCCAGGCGGTCAACTAGGTATAAAATGTCCGTGGCTACCATCCCCTTTCTGTGTAAAAATGTGATATTGAAAAATTGGAAATTGGAATCGCCAATTTCTATTCTTGCAGAGTGACCATTTTGATCTTATCACCACGGTCTTCGCCCAATTGCGTGAGCCGGGTGAGCAAAGCTTGTTCGACGAATGGCGGTACCATGTGAGTGACCTTGCCGCCCGCAAAAGCAACTTCTTTGAGAATCGAAGAGCTGACAAAGGCGTACCGCAATGAGGTCATCAAGCAAACTGTGTCAATGTCTTCGGCGAGTTGGCGATTGGTCAACGCCGTTTGATACTCGACTTCAAAATCGTACGTGACACGCAAACCGCGCACCATCACCTTGGCGCCCATCTTTTGGGCAAACTCGACGGTGAGACCATGATAGGGCATCACCTCGATGTTCGGCACATCTTTGACCGCTTCGCGCATCAAGGCGACGCGTTCTTCCGTGTTGAACATGAGATTCTTCAACGGGCGGTCGTACACTGCCCAGATTAATTTATCGAACAAGCGCGCAGCGCGTATGGCGATGTCAATGTGTCCGTAATGAATTGGATCGAACGAGCCGGGATAAACGGCAATGGTCACGCGAGTCCCTCTCTATGGTGAAAGCACCAACTTGGTGCACGAGTAACTAGCAGTGTTGGACGTGATGTTGTTGGGTGAAGTGACGTGCAGTTGAACCGTGCCGTACGTGTCCGAGCTGGTGGCACTGTAATTGTACGTTACATTTTTGGATCCCGCCGCATCGAACTTGACCGACCCCGAAGGTCCGTTGCCATTATCGCGTTCCCAGGTATAGTTGACGGTGAACGCTCCGTTTGCGGTGATGGTGCCGGTAAAGGTGTATGAGCGCGGGCAAACGATTAACTGTGAATTAGAATTGCCGACGACGGTGACACCCGTGACCCAGTTGATTTTGATAATTGGCGGTACTAGGGTGACGGGAATCAACTTGGTGACCTTGATGGTTACTTGCGCGGTCTTGGTGTTCGCGCCGCATTTCGCCGTCAGGGTATAAGTCGTATCCGAGCCGGGTGACACCTTGATCGAACCAGGAGTTGCCACGCCGCCAATGCCGTGATCTATTTCGACGGCTTCGGCGTTGCTGACCAAGCCCCAGCTCAATGTGGTCGTGCCGCCCAACAAAATCGAAGTGGGCGAAGCCGTGAACGAAGCAATGCTGGGCGTGCCACTGCACGTTACCGCTTGCGGCGGCGCAGGATTAATGACGTTGACCTTGACTGTCACGCTTTGCCCGAACAACGAGCCATTTGCATTGCGCAACTTCCATTGCCCGCTATGCAATCCTGGCGTTGTGGGTGCGACCATCGGCACGGTCAAATCAACCGATGCGCCGACTGCCGTTTTCGGTACGGCAAGGACGGTTGTCGTCGCCATCGCTTCGCCACTCACAAAGACGAATTGATAGCCCGTGTCCCAGGCACACGTTCCGTTGTTGCTGATGCGCCACGTTTTGTTAAATGCTTGATTCGCGCTGAGCTGAGTCCCGTCCTGGATGGTTACATCAGAAATATAAACCGAGTTATCCGTGCATGTCGGTTGCTGGGGCACCGCCGATGGTTGACCGGGTGACAGAGGTGGATTGCCGCCGGGCACGACAGTGCTGGTTGCCGTAGCTGTGTTGGGTACCGGCGTCGCGGTTGGCACGAGTGCGACGAGGGTTGGTGTAGCCGGTGCAAGTGCTTGCGTCACGTTCACCGAGATTGCGACCGGGTCACTCGCGACGCCAGCGGCGTTGTACGCGCGCACGACGAGCGTGTGTGCGCCCTGGGTCGCTTTCCACGATTGTACCAAATTGAAATTCGGCTGACCTTGTGCGGTTGGCGATGGATCAACCTTGACGATCTCATTGTCCACAAGCAGTTCGACGCGCGTGACACCGGCGGCGTCCGTGGCGACGGCCTGCACCTTGATTTCATCGTTGCTCTGAAACACACTGCCGCTGGGCGGCGAAACGATAATGACACTTGGTTTGCTAGGGCTAGTGTTGCATGCGCTTGCAATCAGGACAAACCACACGACCAGCAGTCCGCGCAAGAGAATACGTGATTTCAACTGAGGTCTCCTTTGCCTTTCCAAAATTCTTTCACGCGTTGTCCAAGTAAATGATGCTCTGGCAATTCCAGGTCGGCATCTCGATCAAAAATGTCTTGCGCAATGCCACGCGCTTCTTCCAATAATTTCGTGTCACTCAGTTTGGCGATTTTCAAATCCGGCAAACCCGATTGACGCAAGCCAAAAAATTCACCGGGTCCGCGCAGTTTCAAATCTTCTTCTGCCAGCAAAAAACCATCTTGCGTTCGCTCGATGACTTTTAATCGTTCGTCGCCCGCATTCTCTTTTTTGTCCGCGACCAGAATGCAGAACGATTGCTTGTCGCCGCGCCCGATGCGTCCGCGAAATTGATGTAGTTGCGCCAAACCAAAACGATCCGCACCCTCGATGACCATCACGGTCGCATTCGGCACATCAATCCCAACTTCGACGACCGAGGTTGCCACCAGAATATCGGTTTTGTGATCGCGAAAATCCGTCATCGCTTGATCTTTTTCGCCGGGGCGTAGTTTACCGTGAATCAAGCCAACACGCAAATCTGGAAAGACCTGGGTGCGGAGAAGTTCGTACTCTTCGACGGCGGCTTGCGTATCAATTGTTTCGGACTCTTCGATGAGCGGACAAATAACAAATGCCTGCTCACCTTGCGAAACGTGCGTGCGAATAAAACCGTATGCGCGTTCACGCTGACCCAGGGTCATCCATTTCGTTTGAATTGTTTGACGTCCCGGCGGCATCTCGTTGATGACCGACAAATCCAGGTCGCCGTACAACGTGAGTGCGAGTGTGCGCGGAATTGGTGTCGCGCTCATCACAAGGATGTGTGGCGCAAATCCTTTCGAGCGCAAGGTCGCGCGTTGCTCGACGCCGAAACGATGTTGCTCATCAATCACCGCGAGCGCGAGATCGCGAAATTCGACGCTTTCTTGAATCATGGCGTGTGTGCCAACCGCAATGTCAATTTCGCCGGCTTTGAGTTTTGCGCGCATCGCCTCTTTTTCGCGATCCTTCATGCTCCCCACGAGCCGTTCGACACGCGGCGCATTCGGAAAATCGGCGAATACTTTGTTGAGCGTTTTGAAATGTTGCTCCGCCAAAATTTCAGTCGGCGCGAGGAGCGCGGCTTGCAAGCCATTGGCAACAGCGGTCAGCATCGCCACGGCGGCGACGACCGTTTTGCCGGAACCGACATCACCTTGCAGTAACCGGCTCATTGGTCGCGCTTGCTCGACATCGCCGAGAATTTCGTTGAGCACGCGATTTTGCGCGTTCGTCAACTGGAACGGTAGTTTGCTCAAAAATTCGGCGACACGTTCACGCGGAACGGGCAGGGCGCGTCCAGGTTGTTCGCGCCAACGACGGCGTTGGCGTAAAACACCGAGTTGAATCGTGATGAATTCGTCGAGAATCAAACGGCGACGCGCCTGCTCCATATTTTCCGTGTTCGTCGGAAAATGGATTTCGTTCAGCGCGGCGGGCAGGTCGAGCAAATTGGCGCGTTCACGAATTTGCGACGGGAGCGGGTCGGCGACCTTGTCTGCCCAGTACTCGACGACACTGTGCACCAATTGGCGCATCCAACGATTCGTGACGCCTTCGGTGAGTGGATAGACCGGTACGAGCCGGCCAGTGTGCACCAGTAGGCTGCCTTTGTCGGGTCAGGCCCTATGGGGG
>CAZPIR010000272.1:0-5801 GCA_964586085.1 uncultured Anaerolineaceae bacterium
TGTCAAAAAAATTTCGCGCGAGGCGTTCGCCGCGATTCCTGACCCACGCAAGCCGGTGGATTTATTGAGCCAGCTCGCCGGCGTCGGTCCCGCAACCGCATCGGGAGTGTTGACATGCCGCGCACCTGAGGTCTATCCATTTTTCGATGAACTCGTCGCCGCGCAAATCCCAGGTTTGGACAAGGTGGCATTCACGGCGACGTACTATCAACGCTACGCCGCCAAGTTGCGCGAGCGCGCGGCACGCTTGCAAAAAGTTTGCGCGCATCGCGAGTGGAACGCGCACATGCAAAGCCAAGCGTTGTGGTCGGCGTCCGGCGGCAAAGCCGTCCATCCGTTAAAATAAAAACCGCATTTGTCCGCGCGCGGAGCGATCCGCGTCCCATAAAAATTCAACTTGGATAAATCAAATGACAGTCCCCAAACGCAGTGAAATCAAAATCGGCGCGCACGTGCAAATCGTCGAGAAACAAAATCAGCCCACCGGCAAATTGACCGAGGGCTATGTCCATCGCATTCTCACGTCGAGCGGCACGCACCCGCACGGCATCAAGGTCATGCTCGACGATGGCAAGGTTGGGCGCGTGCAAGCGATTCTGCCGGATTAACGTATGCCGCGTACGCTGATTGCCCCCAGCATCATTTTTCTGCTCATCACACTCGCCACGCTTCCACTCGGCACACTGCCGAACGTGTGGCAAGCATGGCAACCGGCATCGTGCTTGCCGAATCATTGCTTTTGCGAAGCGCACCGCGATGCATTCATCGTTCAGCCGGTCAACACGTACTCGAATTTGATTTACGTTTTGCTTGGCTTGGTCATGCTCGCGCACGCCCGCGCCGAGCCAGCGGCAACACGCAACTTGCTTCGTCAACAGCACGCGATTCAAGTGACGTTTGGCATCGCGACGATTGCCATTGGCGCGGGATCGTTTTTCTATCACGCTTCGCTCACCTTCGTCGGACAGTGGTTCGACCTGATGGGCATGTACTTGTTCATCACGCTTGCCCTGCTCTACAATGTGGTGCGAATGAAAAAACTTGACGGCGCACAATTCGCGTTTGCGTACGTCGTCGTCAACGCTACGCTCGGCGTTTCACTCGTCCTGGTCCCGCAACTGCGCCGCGAAATTTTTGGCGCGTTAGTTCTGGCGACCATCGTGCTCGAAGCGTGGTTGCATCGCACACAACGTCCCACCATCAAGTTGCGTTGGTTCATCGCCGCGCTCGCAAGTTTTTTTGCCGGCTATGGAATTTGGATTTTGGACAATTCGAGTATAATCTGTGCGCCCACAAGTCTAGTTCAAGGTCATGCAGGATCGCATTGGTTGACAGCAATCTCAGCGGCACTGTTGTACCAGTACTACCGCTCGGAAAAATAGAACAACCGAATTTTTTCGTCCGCGACATTCCGGTGTACGGCGATTTGATTCTCGCGCCAATGGACGGCTATTCCGATCTGCCGTTCCGTTCGATTTGTCGCGCGCTCGGCTCGGCAATTTCGTACACCGAGTTTGTGAACGTAGATGAAGTGTCGCGCCGCAAACCCAAATCGAACACACTTCGCAAGTTAGAGTACGAACCGAGCGAGCGTCCAATCACGTTTCAAATTTACGGACATCAAGAAGAGCGGCTCGTCGAGACTGCCATCGCGGTGCAAGAACTCAACCCGGATATTGTGGATGTGAACATGGGTTGTTACGTGCACGACATTGCCGAACGCGGCGCGGGGTCGGGCATGTTGCGCGACCCCGGCAAAATCGCGCGCGTGATTTCACGGATGGTCAACGCGTTGCGCGTGCCGGTCACAGCCAAAATTCGACTGGGCTGGGATGATAATTCACGGAACTATATCGAGGTCGCGCGCATTCTCGAAGACAATGGCGCGAGTTTGATTGCCGTGCACGGACGCACCAAAGCGCAAGCGTTTCGCGGCAATGCCGACTGGGATGCGATTGGCGAGGTCAAGCGCGCGGTGAAAATTCCGGTGCTGGCGAACGGGGATGTGAAAACGGTTGCGGACATTGCGCGCATCAAAGCGCAAACCGGTTGCGACGGGGTGATGATTGGACGCGGCGCGATTGGCAATCCCTGGATTTTTTCGCGGCGTGACCGCGACCAGGTTCCGCTCGCCGAAAAAATCGCGTTGCTCCGCAAACATCTTGCGCTCAATCTACAATTCTACGGCGAGCACACCGGGTTGATTCTGTTTCGCAAACACGCCTCGCGGTACATCACCGGCATGTACGGCGCAGCGGAAATGCGTCTGCGTTTGTTGACGTGCAACAATGTCGAGGAATTTGATCGGATGGTCGGCGAGATTCTGGATGCCGGTCACAATCGGCGCATCAGCCATTCGAGCGAGAACGCATAGTTAAACTGTTGCCAGATTTTTAGAATCAGCCACATCGCCACGAGAATCACAACCGTCAAGAAAATATGGCTGATTTCCGAATTGACGATGATAGGATGAAAATCAAGTTGTTGCAACACTCGCAGAGTGACTTGTTGCAAATAATAACTGGTCAGCGAAATGTGTCCCAGCATCACAAATGTGCCGCCGATGCGTCCATCAAAACGCCGGTCGCGCAAGACATACACCGCGCTGAAATGAAAAATCATCAACACGCCGATACGCCACATTACACCGGCGAAAAATTGCGCGACCGACCCTTGCACCAAACTCCCCAGCCATATCCCCACCATTAGAAAAATCAACGCCAACCCTAACGGCACAATCACGGCACGCCCAAACCAAGCTTGACGCATCGTCGGACAAATCGCGCAGAACCCATAGCCAGCGATAAAGTATGGCGCAAAAAGCAGAAACGGAAACACGCCCACAAACAACGCATCCAGCATACCCACCGGTACAACACTCGCGAGATACAACGCCAGCATCGTGAGGAAACGATAGCGCGTGACGCGCATGATGAGTGCCATCACCAGATAAGCTAACCCGACATCCTGGATCAAGGTCCAATCGAGATAGAGTTGCCGCTTGATAAATACGCTAATCAAAAATGTGAGCGCGACTAAAAAGAGTCCGCGCTTGAATAAACGCCCGGCAGAATAGCGTTGTGTGAAATACCACACGCCCGCGCCGGCAAGGTAGAGGAACAACGGACCGACGAATGCGCCGATCCCAAACACGACACGCGCATAATTCGAAGTTGGCGCAGTATAGTACAACAAACTAAAATGAAAGACGACCATCGCAATGATGGTTACGCCGCGCATCAAATCCAAACCCGGCACGCGTTGTGTCGAAAATAGTTGGCGATTAGACATGCCCCACTCACCAAATCGAAATATCAGAGCGACGATACCACAAGATAGTTGACCGAGCAAATTCAGCCCATTCGCGGTGCGCAAGTAAAACTTGAAAACGGCAATCGCGTGTGCTATACTCTTGATGCCGGGCAGACTCGATGCAAATCACGGCTTTACCTAAAATGAGCCGTGACGGATAAAAAAGGAGGCGAGTCCAATGCCCCAACTCATCCAACGTTTATTCACGATTCTGGCGCTTGTTTTTTTCGTCGCCACACCCGCCTGTTCGTTCCTAGAAAAAAGTAAACCCACGACCGTCATCGTTTCCCCGCCGAGCGGCAGTCGTTTTTTCGCCAACGAAGAAATCGCGATTCAATCCACTTCAACCGATACGCGCGGCATTACGCGTGTCGAACTCACAATTGACGGCGCGATTGTTCACATCGCACCCGCGCCCTCCGCGCAAGGTCAACCGACATTGCCGATTACGCAAACCTGGAAGACAACACCGGGCACACATACGATTGTCGTGCGCGCGTACAATGCCGAAAACCTGACCAGCGAGCCAGCCGCGATCTCCGTGACCGTCCTTGACAGCCCGGCTCCGACGGCAACGCTCACGCCCTCGCTCATCACACCCATCGCGCCCACACTCGCCGCGCCGCTTACATTCACACCGACCTTGACGAACACAGCTTGCACCGATAACGCCGTGTTCGTCGCCGACGTCACCGTACCCGATGGTACGAACTGGAATCCAGGACAAGCATTCAACAAAATTTGGCGCGTGCGTAACACGGGATGTCCTTGGGGCGCGGGCTATCAACTCGTGTTCGTCAGCGGCGATGCAATGACCACGACGCGCGCCTTTACGATTCCCAACACCGCGACCGGCGCAACCGCCGATCTGCTCGTGCCAATGACCGCACCAGCAACTCCCGGCGCGCACACCGGCACGTGGCGATTGCGCAATCCACGCGGCGGGTTATTCGGCACGATTGTCACGGTCAAGATCAATGTGCTCGGCGCGGCGCCTGCTCCAGTCAATACCCCGGCATCAACCACGTGCAGTGGCGCGCCGGTCATTTCGTCGTTCAGCGCTTCGCAAACCATCATCACCGTCGGCGGACGCACTACCTTAACCTGGGGAGCAGTCACAAATGCCAGCTCAGTCGAAATTGACCAAGGCATTGGTTATGTAATAGCCCCAGGTGCCATCCTGGTTCTACCCACGACGACGACCGTTTACACCATGACTGCCTACTGTGGCTCGGAATCCGTGACCGCGCAAGTTAAAATCACCGTGCCCTATGCAATCGTTGGCTCGGTTACGAACGCCAACCCTACCGAGTCCACCGGGGCATGCCCCAAGACCATCAGCTTTTCGGCAGACATTACGGTTAACGATGCGGGCAGTGTCAGTTACAAATGGGAAAGCAGTAATAGCACGAACGATTCGCCAACCCAAAGCATCAACTTTGATGGACCTGGAACGAAAACGGTGACGACAAGCTGGACACTGGGCGGTGCCGGTCAAACGATTAACGACCGCTGGATGCGGATTCACATTTTCTCACCGACCGAAGTCACGTCAAACAATGCCACCTTCACAATTAAATGCAACTAGTGCTCGCTTCACACCGTACCCAGAAATCAATTTTCTGCTCGCAAAATTACTAGAGTGCGTGCGGGAAATTCTCGGCGTTGAATTCGTTGGCATGTACCTTGATGGTTCGCTCGCCACCGGCGATTTTGATGAGGACAGTGATGTGGATTTCGTCGTCGTCACCGAAAACGAAATCTCCGGCGATTGCCTTGCACGACTGCAAACCATGCACGACGAAATCGCCGTGCTGGATACGTGGTGGGCGACGCAATTGGAAGGATCGTACATCTCACGACTAGCGATTCGCCGTTACGACTCGACACACACACTTTTTCCGAATCTCGAACGCGGCAAAGGCGAACGGCTCAAGATGGTCGCGCATGATCGCACCTGGAACATGCATCGAGCGATTTTGCGCGAACGCGGCATCACGGTGGCAGGACCCGCGCCGCAATCGTTGATTGACCCAGTTACGCCGGACGATTTACGCCAAGCGACGCGCGAAAATTTGAATGGCTGGGCGACGCACATTCTTGATGAACCAACGCAAATCAATCAGCGGGGGTATCAATCGTACGTGGTGCTCTCCCTGTGCCGCATTCTGTACACACTCGAACATGGCACGGTCGTTTCAAAACGCGTCGCGGCACATTGGGCGCAAGCAAATTTGGATGCGCGTTGGAATCCATTAATCGAGCGAACCTGGGAAGGACGCCACAACCCAGGTTCGCCCGCATCGGTTGAGGAGGTGAACGAAACGCTCGCGTTCATTCGGTTTACACTCGAACGTTATCGGCAAATTTCTATCTGATTCAAAAATCTTAACGGAGAAATTTCAATGTTCTCTCGACTTGGCTTGGCTTGCTTAATTGGAGCAATCTGTATAACCATTGTATTTATCCAACCCGTCTCAGTGATTGCG
>CAZPIR010000273.1:0-3126 GCA_964586085.1 uncultured Anaerolineaceae bacterium
CTCTCGCGCGAGATTTTCTTTGGCGTGTAGTTCGCGGTGGTCGGCGCGGTGTTCGCCGTGATGCAATGGAAAAAAATCGCGACGTTCCAGGTTCGTAACCTCATCGCGCTCGTCGCGGCGGTGATTGGCGTCGCGCTTGTTTTCAGCATGGCGATGGTTTACATGATGCCGACACGACCTAGTTGGAATATGGTCACGACACCGATCTCGTTCTTTGCGACGACGTTGCTCCTTGGCGTGTTGGCGATGGGCGCGGCGTTCGTGGCGAATTACTGGTACGTGCAAAGCAAGAATCCTGGATGCGCGAGCGAGCAATGTGTGTTGTTGCGCGATGCGCTCCGCTGGATTGCGATTGCCTCCATCGTCCTGCTCGGTTTTCAATTCGTCGTTTTGCCGCTCTCTATCGCGTTGATGGCGGCGGGCGGCGCGGCGGCAGGCGCGGCAATGTTCGTCGGTGAGTACGGCGCGCTGTTCGCTCTGCGACTTGTGCTTGTGTTCTTGGGCGCGGGCGTGATGGGCATTTTTGTCTATCGCGAATCGCAAAGCGCCGGACACGAACGGTTGTTGAGTTTCCATGCTTACGGTGCGTTCGCGTTTGTGCTCGTCGGTGAAATCGTCGGGCGGTTCTTGTTCTACGCCACCGCGCCGCATTTCGGTTTGCAGTAACAAAATTGTAGGGGCGTAGCCATGCTACGCCCCTATATGTTTAGAAACTATGACAAATAAAATTGCCTTTGCGCTTGGTTTACTCGTGGTCCTTAGTTTGTTCTCGCTCACGACCCAGGTTTCCGCCGAGCCGCCGCGTCAATCTCCTGCCACGCCAACCCCGGGTGGACGTGTTGCCACTGCCGCCGAAATTGCCAAAGCGAAACAGGACTGGACGCAATCCGGACATGCCAACACGTTTGATAATGGGATGGGCGCCAACACGACATGTGCGCGATGCAAGTCGCCGATGAACTGGGACGCCAAAGCGCCCGCCGCGCAAAATGCGTTGGACTGTGGCGCGTGCAAACGCGTGCCCGGCGCGCCGCGCCCCGAACTCGAAGGTGGTGTGCCGGTTGCGACGACGGCGTGGAAAAATATTGGATGCGAAGTGTGCCATCAGCCGGTCGGCAATTCGTACGCAACGGCGTTATCGTTTTGGAACAATGACGCGCAAAAATATCAGACTGTGCGCGACGCGAACGAATTGTGCGAACATTGCCACGAAGGTCAGCACGGTTTTGAAGTGATGAACGAGCAAAAGCATTCGCCGGCGCACAAGGGCTGGTCATGCACCCAGTGTCACGGTTCGCACAACAAGTCGGTGTCATGCACCGATTGTCACGACCCGCAAAAAGGTCGCGGCGCGGCAGAACATGCCAAGCATCCGTTGGTGAATTGCACGGCGTGTCACGATGCCGGCAACTTGAGCGTCGCGCTCGAAACGCAAGCGTCCTCGCGTATCGCCGCGCGCCACCTGAATACCTACATCACGTTACGCTTTGCCCACACGCTCACTTCGTGGCCCTCGCATAATTTACAACTGGCGGTGGATTGCACACGTTGTCATCATCCGCAAGGCACGGTGCGCCACATTGTCGCCGCGCAAATTGGTTGCGATGCGTGTCATGAAGAAGGCGCCTCGTTGTTTTGGTGTACCAACTTTCCGCGCAACCCCGATCCATATCCCACCCCTACTCCCGCACCGAAACGATAGAAAAAGATTTGGACGCGGACGAACGCAGTTTTCTTGTCCGCGTTCCATAATTGATTTAGTTTCGGATCGTCAAGTTAAATGGATCGCATGAACAAACACATCCACGTTTTGATTCTACTCACAATCCTGGGATTGGGATGGTTGACTAGCCCGGTCAATTTGGCGAACGCGCAAACTTCCCCGCTCACGGTTACGATCACCACGCCGCTCGAAGATGAAACCTTGTATGCTGGCGTCTACTCACTCGTCTACAGCATCGACATTGCCGGCTATGTGATCACGCGCAACCCCGAACCGACCTTGATCCAGGTTCGTTTGGATATGTTGAGCCAAGGTCAGGTTGTCGAGTCTGCGACGACACGCTTGCGTGCGGACGGCTCGTTTGTGTTTGAAACGACGGTCAATCCGGATGCGCCCGCCGGACAATTTTCGGCAGACCAGCGTAATTGCGATGCGTGTCATTATCTCGCCGATCTCGCTTTGCCGCTTGGTCAAGTCACACTGCGCGTCACCGCGCGCGAGCCGAACGGCAATCAGGCGACGACCGAACGGCACATCGTGGTTGATCGCGCCGGGTATGCGACGGTGCCGGTCAAAATCGCGAGCGCGGAAAATTCGCAACAGCCGATTCCTAACATTCCAGTCTCGGGTTCGGCGCGAATGTACTTGTGGCGTACACGCATCGGTTTAGCCATAACCGACGCGACCGGGCAGGCGCACCTTCGTGTTGAAGCGTTGAGCCAGGCGCCCACACGGTACGTTTTGAATGTGCCGCCCGTGATTGTGGATGGTGTGCTGTACGCAAGCGTCGAATCGAAACAAGTTGTGTTGCAACCAGGTCAAGCGCAGAGCGAACCGGTGACCTTGCTCGTGCGCGCGCGACGCGGACAAATTTCCGGCGCGATTCACGGCGCGAGCGATGCGTCGCTTACCGTGCGCGCGATTGATGAAAACACTGGCGCAACGTTTACGACGTCATCGCGCGCAAACGCCTTTGCATTCAACGATTTGCCGGTCGCATCGTATCTCATCGTGCTTGATCCGAATGAACTTGGCGCGCGTTCGCTGACGGCCGGCGCAACCCAGGTTGATTTGACAACTGCGCCGCTCGCGCAAGCCTCGACCACCTTGAACACATCGAACATGTCGTCGCGTATGGTGCGCGGCACGATTCGCGCGACGAACGGCGAGCTAGTTCCGTTCGCCTGGGTTGTCAACGACGCGAACATCGCGCGCACGAATCCGACGACCGGCGAATTTGTTTTGTTCGATGTGTCGAACAACGCGCAAACCATGCGCGTGATTGCGCCGGGATTTTGGAGTCAGAGCGTCGTGATCAAAAACTCGGTGCCCATGTCCGTCACGCTCACGCCACGCAACGATTTGCATTCAATCGCGTGGGGTGCGGGTGCGCTGATGATTCC
>CAZPIR010000273.1:3136-5788 GCA_964586085.1 uncultured Anaerolineaceae bacterium
CATCGGGGGGCGTTTGGTTTTGACGCACGGTTGGGTTTGGGGCAAAGGCACCGGCACGTTCACACTCGAAACTGCCGGCACAACGATCACGCTCGACAGCGCACACGTTGCCATCGAACGCCAAGCCGAGCGCGCGTGGCTGTACGTGATCGCAGGCAAAGCAACCGTCGCGTTCGATGCATCGCGCCAAACGACGGTGGACGCCGGGCAAATGCTCGCGCTGGATTCGCGTGTGAAAAATCCGCGCCCGGCGGCGATGGACGCAATCGCCATTCGTACGCTTGCCACGTCCGGCGTTCCCGCCGATTTTGTGATTGAGCCAACGTTCGAGGCGCAAGTGAGTGAGATGCTCGCGCAATTGGGCATCAGCGTGGCGCAACTGGTGACGTTCGCCACGTACTTGGTTATCACGCTGGCGTTGGTGAGTACGCCGTTCATCATTTGGACATTCGGGCGTCGCTTGAGATGGTAAAATCACCCAACCGGGTGATACGAGATTACTCGAAAGAGAGATGCGCGCATTTGTATTTTGGCGTATGCTAAATTCGGTTGAACGTACCGTTTTCAGGAGTCAGATTTATTTTCATTGCCCTGCCTTCTGCGCGTTCCGCGCAAGGCAGGGATTTTTTTCGGTCAGGGAGGTAAAGCAGATGAGTGAAAAAGATGTGGTCACTCGTGTTTTGACTGACACACTGCTGACTCGGCGCACGTTTTTGAAATGGAGCGCGGCGCTGGGTGGGACAGCGGCATTAGCAAACAGCGGTTTGGATTTGGGCTTGAAATTCAATCAAACCGCACAGGCGGCGACGACTGCCGCGCCGAAAGAAGCCAAGTGGGTTTCCGTAGCGTGTTGGCACAACTGCGGTGGACGGTGTGTCAATTACGCGCTCGTCCAAGATGGCGTGGTGATGCGCCAAAAACGGACGACACGCACGAAGACACCCCGAACTTTCCACAGCAACGCGGTTGCGCGCGTGGTCGCTCGCAACGGCATCAAGTTTTTGGTGCGGATCGCATCAAGTATCCGATGAAACGCAAGAACTGGGCGCCGGGCGGCGGCAACAAGGAATTGCGCGGTCGAGACGAGTGGGTGCGGATTTCATGGGATGAAGCCTTGACGATTGTCGCCAATGAAACCATTCGCATCCAAGCCAAGTATGGCAACACGTCCATCTTTGTGTCGGGCGGTTCCGAAATCGGTCGTGCGCTGACGTTGTTTGGCGGATATGTTCCTAGCTACGGCACGACTTCGGGTGGCTCGATTCACGCGACCAAGACGACGATCCTGGGTTACACCGGGTACGTCAACGCGATGATGAGCGACCGCATGGATCATCGCAAGACGACCTTGTTTGTGCACTGGGGTCTCAACTCGATGTCGAGTAGCGGCGGCAACCCGACGTACAACCATCTGCAAAACAAAAAGAACGGCGCGAAAATTATCGCGATTGATCCGTACTATACCGATTCCGCGCAAGTCCTCGCGGACGAGTGGATTCCGATTCGCCCGAACACGGATCACGCGATGGTGTTGGGCATGGCGTACACCTTGATCACCGAAGACGATCCAAAAACCAATCCCTTGATTGATTGGGATTTCTTGAATCGTTGCACGCTTGGTTTCGACAAAGACCACATGCCCGCCGGCGCCGACCCGAAAGAAAATTTCAAAGACTATGTGCTCGGCACGTACGATGGTATGCCGAAAACGCCGGCATGGGCGTCCGCGATTTGCGGCGTAGACCCGGCGCGCATTCGTTCGCTCGCGCTCGAAATTGCCAAGACGAAAAATGTCGGCTTGGGCATGTCAAGCGCAACCGCTCGCCAACAAAATTCCGATTCCTGGACGCAAATGTTCTACACATTTGGCGCGATGAGCGGACACATTGGCAAGCCCGGCAGTTTCACTGCCGATGGTTACTATCATCAAAACTTTAGCGGTTTGCGTTGTCTCGTTGACATCGTTTCGGGCGGCAGTAGCGGCTTGCCCAGCGTCGGCGCCAATCCCGTCGAAGACAAAGCGGCGGATGTGTGGACGGCGTTGCCGCAAATTCCCGGCACGCGTTTGTGCGAAGCCTGGATGTGGAAAGCAATTCACGAAGGCAAGTATCAAGCCGCCAAGGGACAATGGAAAGACCTGAACATTCAAATGATCTATCACGGCGGCGGCGCAAAACTCCAAACTTCGGATGGCATGACCGATGGCATCAAGGCGCATCGCAAGGTCGAATTTGTCGTCAGCCAATCGCAAATTCTGACGACCAATTCCCGATATGCCGACATTGTTTTGCCGGTCACGACACCCTGGGAACGCGATGGCGGCATGGTCATCGCCGGCAATCGCGAGTACGGCATCATCTGGGGTCAGCAAGTGGCTCAGCCGTTGTTTGAAGCAAAGGACGATTTGTGGATCGCCGGCGAAATTGGCAAGCGCCTCGGTCTCGACGATAAAAAGATCAATCCCATGTCGAACGCGCAACAAGTTTACAATCAGCTCGTCGGTTCCAAGGTGCTCAAGGACGACGGCAAGACGACCGAACCGTTGCTCACGATCACAGATGCCGATGTCAAGTCGCTTGCAGAGAGCGGGGTCGTCGTCAAACCGCAAACTGGACGTGTGTCACTCGCGAAATTCCAAGAACTGGGATTCTA
>CAZPIR010000274.1:0-5781 GCA_964586085.1 uncultured Anaerolineaceae bacterium
AACGAAAACCCCGAGAAATCGGGGCTTTTTTTATTGCCTATCGCGGGATCCACGCATACAAAAGTAGACTTGTCGTGTGCGCCTCGATTGTAACATCACCCTCTGCCGACTTTCGGACCAATCTCAATCGCTGAACAGTCACATTTTATGCCACTTGTTTCGCCTTTCCTCTGTTTTGTGGTATACTCTGGCGCGGGAGGCGCTCGATGAAAATTACCCGCACACATATTGCGCTCGTCCTACTCGCATTATGCATCCTTTTGATCCTGTTGGGGCGGTTCGTGTTTTCGATTGCGCCGTAACTGGCGTGAGAATGGAGTGAGCCATGTCTCTAGTGGGAATCCATTCCGTTGACCTGATCATTATCGCGCTGTGTCTCATCGGAATGGTGTTCGGCTTTACCCAGGGTCTGCTCCGCCAAGTGATTGTGCTTGGCACGCTCTATGTTGCCGCGGTGTTGGGGATGCAGTACTATTCCCTAGTCACCGGTTGGATGTTAGCGATGTTTCGTTCCGGTGTGACGAACCGGTTTCTAAACGGGGTTGCGTTCATGTTGATCGTGCTGGTTGTCGCGACGGTACTCAACATCATGGCTTTCGACGCCTACCGTGCGACACGTTTACGCTTGTTTCCTTTGCTCGACCATTTTGGCGGCAGTGTGTTGGGCTTGGCAACCATAGTTATCCTCATCAGCTTGTTGTTGCCCATAGCGACCTTTACGCTTGCCGAACCGATGCCGTACAACGATCAATGGCGCGTCCTGGTGCGCGACGAAATTCTTCTAGCCCAACTCGTGCCCTTGTTTAAAAATTTTAACCCGATCATACTCGGCGCGCTCAGTCCTTGGTTACCCGGCGGAACGCCGGCGTTGCTCGCCCCGTAAATTCTGACACGCAACACCTCGCAGTGTTGCGTGTTCTGTGTCACGTATGAAACCACGTTATTTACGCGCACTCGAACTCGATAAAATTCTCGCGCAACTCGCCGCGCATACGGCGTTTGCCGCGAGCGGACAATTGGCGCACGCGCTCACGCCGCTGACCGATGTGCAAGAACTTGCGCGCTTGCAAGGTGAAACGACCGAAGCCGTTGCGCTCCTCGATCAACATCCGGAAACCGGTGTCGGCGGCGCGCGCGATATTCGCCCGTTCGTCCGCAACGCACGCATCGGCGCATTGCTCGCGCCCACGGATTTGTTGGAGATTCGGCAAACCTTGATTGCCGGGCGCACGTTGCGTCGCTCGCTCGGCAAACTCGGCGAGTTGTATCCGCGTCTCGCGACGCGCGCCGGTCTGCTCGAAGAATTGCCGGCCGTCGTGGACGCGATTGGGCGCGCGGTCAATGATCGCGGCGAAATCATGGACAGTGCATCGCCCGCGCTTGGTCGCATTCGCAGTGAGTTGAATGTGGTGCGCGGACGCTTGATGGAAAGATTGCAACGGCTCATCAGCTCGCAGGCAACCGCGAAATATATCCAGGAAGCGATCATCACCGAACGCGATGGACGTTACGTTATTCCGATCCGCGCCGAAGCCAAAGGGCGCATCCCAGGAATTGTCCACGACACGAGCGCGAGCGGCGCGACCTTATTTGTCGAGCCACTGTCCGTTGTCGAGATGGGTAATCGTGTGCGCGAACTCGAACGCGAAGAGGCGCGCGAGATCGAACGCATCTTGCGCGAACTGTCCGCGCTCATCGCCGAACACGCCGACGCGATTGATGTGACCATCGCTACACTAGCCGAGCTGGACCTGGCATTTGCCAAAGCCAAGTACTCAGTTGCCATTCACGGTGTCGAACCGAAACTGGCAACGAGCAATTCGCAATTAACCATCGTGCAAGGTCGCCATCCTCTGCTCGATCCGCTCAAGGTTGTGCCAGTCTCGCTCGAACTCGGTGGCGCGTTTTCAATTCTCGTCATCACCGGTCCGAACACGGGCGGCAAAACCGTCACGCTCAAAACGATTGGGTTGTTGTCCTTGATGGCACAGTGCGGTTTGCACATTCCAGCGCAACCTGGGTCGCGTCTGCCGATTTTTTCCGGCATCTTTGCCGACATTGGCGACGAGCAATCCATCGAGCAATCGCTCTCGACGTTTTCCGGTCACCTTAAAAACATCATCGAGATTTTGCGCGACGCTGATGCCAACTCGCTTGTCCTGCTCGATGAACTTGGCGCGGGCACAGACCCGGTGGAAGGGTCTGCGCTGGCGCGCGCGATTCTGGAAAATTTGTTAGCTCGTCGTGTGCCTGCGCTTGTTGCCACGCACTATGCTGAGTTGAAGGCATTCGCGCAAACGACGCCGGGTGTGCAAAACGCTTCAGTCGAATTCGACGTTGAAACATTGTCGCCGACGTACCATTTGATGATGGGTTTGCCCGGCAAATCAAACGCGTTTGCAATTGCGACGCGCCTGGGTTTGAATCGCGCGATCATTGCGCGCGCGCAGGAAACCTTGTCGGGCGCGGATGTCGAACTAGAAAAAATGCTTGCCGAAATCAAGCGTGCCAAGCAAGAAGCGATCTCGGCGCAAGCGCACGCCGAACTCGCGCAACGACAAGCCGAGCAACGCGCGGAAGAAGCCCGTCGTCTGGCGCGTGAGACCGAGCAAGCCCGCGCGGACATTTTGGAACGCGCGCACGCCGAGGCGCAAGCCGAAATTGAAATCGCGCGCCAAGAGTTGAATCGCTTGCGCCAAGAGTGGCGCGCGGTTTCGCTCTCGCGTGATTTTGTCGCGGGCGAGCAAGCCAAACTCGACGACCTCGCGAAAGAACTGCCGACGACTGAAAAACCGGTTTTGCCCGCGCCCGTGCCGGGACAACCCGGCGAAATCCGTGCCGGTGATTTTGTGTGGGTGGCACGTTTGCAACAAACCGGTCAGGTCATCACGCTTGACGGCAACGGCGCGGATGTGCAGATTGGCAATTTTCGTGTGCGACTCAAAGCGAACGAACTCGGCGAAAAAGTAGCCGCGCCAATCAGTTCGTTCGTCCCGCGCACAAGCGAAGTGAAATTGCCCGAAGCCGACAATCCCGGCGTCGAAGTGAGTTTGCGCGGGATGCGCGCGGACGATGCGCTTGAAAAGCTCGAAAAATATTTGGATCGCGCTTATCTTGCCGGTCTGCCGTACGTGCGGATCGTGCACGGCAAAGGCACCGGCACACTTCGCAAACTCGCGCGCGATTTGATGCGCCAACATCCGCTTGTCGCGCAAATCCGCGAAGCCGAAGCGCACGAAGGCGGCGAAGGTGTAACGATTGCCAAGTTGGTGAGTCGCTAGAGAAATCCTCCCTGTTTCCGAGTAGGAAATCGGGAGGATTGGTTTTTATACCTTTTGGGTGATGGACGCCCGGCAAGGGTGTGAATTATACTGCACACGAAAGGAATGGGATATGCTGAAGCAAGACTTGGCATTGTACGAAATCAGTACCGATCTCATCAAGGTAGCGGGCGACTTGTATGAAACGCTCCAAGCCATTTTTGGTTATGTGCTTTTGCATTTTGGCGTGCACGCGGTTGATTTTATTTTGTACGAACCGGCTTCGCGCACAATGCGTTTTGTGGCGGGACGCGGTTTTGTGAGCAAAACATTTGACCGCGCTCCCGCGCGAGTGACGGCATTTGCCGGTCAGGTCGTGCGCGAAAAGCACACGGTATTCATTCGCAACGTCAAGGGCATGGCCAGCCAGTTGACTGGCGTGGACCTGAACCAGGAAGGGTTTGTGTCGTACATCGGTGTGCCGATGATGGTGAACGGCGAGATCGAAGGCATTATCGAATTGTTCTGTCGCTCCGAATGGCAGATGGGCAACGAGGAATTGAAATTGCTCGACCGCGTGATTGCCCAATGCGGGCTGGCAGTGCATCGTGCGATGGAAATTCGCAAGTTGCAATTTGCGAAACAGGAATTGGAAGAGACGCTTGATGCGACGATCACGGCGATGGTCACGGCGCTCGAAATGCGCGAGCAGGAATCAGAAGGGCACACGGCGCGCGTCGCCGAGATGACCGTGCAATTTGCGCGCGCGCTCAATTTCCAGGACTCGTTCCTGGTGCATATTCGGCGTGGCGCGTTACTGCACGACCTGGGCAAAATGGGCGTGCCGGAAAACGTTCTGCTCAAATCCGAATCGTTGACCGAAGAAGAGTGGGCGCAGATGCGCCAACACCCGACGATTGCCTACAAAATGCTGGGTCCGATTGAACCTTTGCGGATGGCGTTGGCAATTCCGTACTGCCATCACGAAAAGTGGGATGGCACCGGCTATCCGCGCGGACTCAAGGGCGAGGACATTCCACTTGAAGCGCGTTTGTTTGCCGTTGTGGATGTGTGGGATGCGCTCCGCTCATCACGTCCGTTTCGCCAACCTTGGCCCGAAGAAAAAGTTATCAACCATATTTTGGATCGCGGCGGCAGGCAATTTGAGCAACGGCTCGTCGAGTTGTTTGTCAAACTGATCCAAGCTGGCAGTTTGCAACGCAAACGCGAATCGGGCGAAAGTGAAATCGTCCGTAACTATCAAACGCAAAGTATTGGCACATAAACAAAAACCCGAAGGATTTTATCCTTCGGGTTTATTTTTTGTCGTACAATCCGCGCCAATCGTTGAGCTGCACGCGCACCACGTCGCGAAAATTGCGCCACGAATCCTTGAGCGGATTGACCTTGGTTTCTGTCCCGTATCGCCACTCGACCGGCACTTCTTTGATCTTGACGCCGGCTTTCCATCCGATAAAGAGCACCTCGACATCGAATCCCGTGACCATGCCGCCGGTGATGCGTTGGCTGTTCGCGCCGTACAAACGCATCCGCGAAAACACATCGCGTGCCACATCGTCGCGAAACGCCTTGAAGCCGCATTGAGTATCCTGGATGCCGCGCACGGTTAACGCGCGCACGATGAAATTGAACACGCGTCCCATGATGTGACGATAGAACGGTTCCTTGATGCGTTTCGCGCCCGTGCCTTCGCGCGAGCCGATGACGATGCCGTACCCGCGCTCGAACCAGGGCAACAAATTCGCAACTTCTTCGATGGGCGTGCTCAGGTCGGCGTCGGAAAATAAAACAATGTGCCCGCGCGTGTTCAGCACGCCGGTGCGGACCGTGAATCCTTTGCCGCGATGATCGTTGCGAATCACGCGCACGTCGGGATGCGCCGCGCTGAATGATTCGGCGACCTCGGCGGTGCGATCACTACTTCCATCGTCCACAACAATCAACTCGCTCGAGTACGCTTGTTGTGTGAGATAACTCGTGATTTGTTCGAGTGTTTGCGGCAAACGCCGTTCCTCGTTGTACGCCGGAACGACAACCGAGAGGAATGGGCGGGTGGGTGTGGTGCTAATTGCAATTCTCCAAAACTAATTTTGGATTTTGGAATTCCGATTTTTGATTTCGATTTTTATCAATCGGCAATCCAAAATCCAAAATCCAAAACCGCGTTCCTATTCTATCCGAAACAATCAAAATCGCCAAACCATCATTGACCGAGCCGGAATTTTGCGAGCATGATGTGATCCGAGTTATCTGCCGGCAAACGTTGCCCGGTGCGCGCCGAGTACATCCCGACAATCAAGGTGTATTCGCCCGGCGCGATTTTTTCCGGCAGAGCGAGTTCGAGTGAATCTGCGATGACTTCGTCTTTGAGCCAGCTCGTCGTCGGTGCATTGCCATCGTCCGGCTCGCTGTCATGTTGCGCGACAATGTTGCCGTTCGCGTCGAGTAAATGCACGAAAACCTTGTAACGCGTCTCGATTTTTTCGGGTGTCTGCCAAAA
>CAZPIR010000275.1:0-5764 GCA_964586085.1 uncultured Anaerolineaceae bacterium
GACATTGCCCGCCGAATCCCACGCTGATGCAAACGTTGTGCAACTTTCCGCGCTGGGTTGATAACCCCCACTGCGCGGATTGAGTGCCTCGTATTTTCCGGCGGCGCGTTCACCGATTGAGGCGCGGCGCGCGTTCGCAAATTCCGGCGACGCGATTTCGCGCCAGGGCGCGTCGGGTGTGTCGCCCATCCACGCGAGGCGGTCGGCGAGCGCGAGCTTGCACGCCTCGATGAGCCGGTGAATGTACTCGGCGCGACCCAGGTTTTTCAAATCCCAGGCTTGGAGGATGTGCGCGATTTCGGCAATCGTTGCGCCGCCGGTTGCACCCGGCAGTAACATGAGTTCATAATCACAATAGTTTGCCTTGAGCGTTTCACGGATGACGGGACGATAATTTTCCAGGTCGGCGCGCGTGAGCGAATGATTGCCGCGCGCGAGTTCGTCGGCGATGCGCGCGCCAATATCGCCGGAATAAAATGCCTCCGCGCCGTTATCGCGAATTTTTTCGAGCGTGTCTGCGAGGTCGGGGAAACGACGATAGACGAGCGCATCGTTGCCCGGCAAAAGCGGCGCGCCGTTGTTGAGATAGACGCGCGCGGCTTCCGCGTTGCGTTGCAAAATGTTCAAGCCAATCGCCGTGCTGAGCGTGTCGTAAAATGTGATCGGCGCACCCTCGCGTGCGAGCCGAATCGCCGGGTCGAGCGCATCGGCGCGTTTGAGCGTCCCCCATTTTTCGAGCGCGAGCAAGAGACCGGCGACCACACCAGGAATGCCAACAGCACGATGACCGAGCGCGTTCGCATTATCCTTGACGCCACTAAATCCCAGTTTGTCCGCTTTGAAATCAGGTGTGAGTTCGTACATGTCCGGCGTCGCACCACTCGGCGCGCACGGAAAATAATCCACGACGCACGTTTCGCCGTTCGCGAGATTCAGGGTCATGAACCCGCCGCCACCGATGCCGCTCATGCGCGACTCGACAATGCCAATCGCAAACGCCATCGCGACGGCGGCATCAATCGCGTTGCCGCCGCGTTGCAAAATGTTCACGCCGATTTCGGCAACAGCAGGATGCTTGGAGGTGACCATGCCGTTTTTTGTGACGACCTCAGTGCGTACCGTACTCGATTTTGTCATTTGTATCATAAGAAATTTCCTTTGTTGTAGGGGCGTAGCATGCTACGCCCTTATCGTTTCAATCGTGGATCAAGCCAATCGCGTAAACCGTCCACGGTCAAATTAAATCCGACGACGAGAATGGCAAGGACGAGCGAGGGCCAGATCAACATCCAGGGTTGATTGTAAAGATAGCCGCGCGCGACGCTGACCATGATTCCCAGGGTCGGTTGCGGTGGCGGCGCGCCTAGTCCGACGAAACTCAAACTCGATTCGATGAGGACGACGCGACCGAGCATCAGCGCGAGTTCGGTGAAGAGTGGCGTCGAAACATTCGGTAGAACGTGCTTGAAGATAATGCGCCGATTGCGCGCACCAATCGAGTGGGCGGCTTCGATGTAATCGCGTTGTCCTTCGGCGAGTGTGCTTGCGTGAATGATGCGACCAAAGTTCGGCGTGACGAGCACAGACAAGACGATGATGAGATTCGTGATGCTTCCGCCGATGAAACTCACAATCGCAATCGCGACGAGAATTGCCGGGAACACGAGGATCAAATCCACGAGGCGCATCAACACAAGTTCGACCCAGCCGCGAAAATAACCGGACAATAATCCGATGAGCGTGCCAAAGATTGCGCCGATCAACGTGCTCGTCACCGCGACGAACAGCGACGAGCGTAATCCATAGATGATGCGCACCATCATGTCGCGTCCGTTCTCGTCGGTGCCGAGCAAGCCACCTTGTCCAGGTCCGGCGAGTGTGTTGAGCGCGTTCGTTTTGAACGGATCGCCGATGTTTAGAATTGGACCTAGGATGGCGACGAGTGCGAGCGGAATGACAAAACATAATCCCAGGATCAAGCGCGGATTGCGCGCCCACCAAGTTCGTTTGGGTGGTGAACTAACCATAGTGGATGCGAGGGTCGAGGTAAGCATAAAAAATCTCCGTGACGAGATTAACCATCAAAAAGATAAGCGCGATGACTGCGATGACGGCTTGCACCGCCGTGTAATCGCGCAAGCCGATTGAACTGATAAGGAGCGAGCTGATGCCGGGCCAATTGAACACGGCTTCGGTGATGACCGTGCCGCCGATGAGGTTGCCGAGTTGAATGCCGAACGCGGCAATCACTGGCAACATGCCGTTGCGCACAACGTGACGTGACAAGACCAAACGATTGGGCAGACCTTTGGCGTGCGCGGTGCGAACGAAATCACGCCCCAGCACGTCGAGCATCGAAGCGCGAGTCATGCGGATGAGACTGCCAGACAAACCGATGATGAGGACGCTTGCGGGCATGACCAAACTCAAAATGTGTTTGCCCGGATCTTTTTCGAAATCGGTGTACCCGCCGCTCGGCAAAACTTTCCACAGCACGCCGAACACGAGAATGGCGAGCGTGCCGGTGACAAAGTTCGGTACTGAAAGTCCCAGCAACGCGCCCGCCGAGGCGATGCCATCGCCCAAGCGATTGCGATGCGATGCGGCGTACACGCCAGCCGGCAAGCCAATTAACAACGCGCCAATCGCGGCGATGATGGCGAGTTCGAGGGTGCGCGGCAAACGTTTCGCAATGTCGTCGGAAATTGGACGACCATCAATCAGCGAGACGCCCAAATCGAAACGTGCGAATTTGGAAATCCAGCGCACGTACTGGGTGACGAGCGAATCTTCCAGCCCCATGCGTTGACGCACGAGCGCGACTTGTTCCTGGGATGCCATTTCGCCGACGACAACCTGGGCGGGGTCGCCGGGAATGAGGCGAATCAAAAAGAACACGAACGTGACGACAAGGACGACGAGCGCGAGCGCAATGAAAACGCGGCGAATGATAAAAGGGAGCAAACCCACCTCTCAAAACAAGGGGCTGGGGACAATGTGTCCGCCAGCCCCAGCGATGCCATGTGTTTCCGAAATTTATTTGTCGAGCCAGACGTAGCGGAGTGCCGCGTTGTTGTTGCTGATCAAGCCGGGTCCGAGGCGACGATACCCTTTGACGTAACTTGCTGCCGCTTCACCTTCGGCGCGCGCAACGACCGGGATGATCGAAAGTTGTTGGAGAGCGTACTGATTCAACTCGCGATAAATCGGAATGCGTTTGTCTTGCTCTAGTGTCGCACGACCTTTGAGCAACAGATCGTCGTACTTGGCATCCACATATCCTGTGCGGTTGCCGTAGAGCGAACCCTTGGCGAAAAGCTGGGTCATGTAATTCGGGTCGGGTTGATCAATCGAGAACGACGACGTGAGAATGTCGAACTGACCTTGATTGAAACGTTGACCGAACACAGTGAAATCCACCGATTCGATTTTCGGTTTCATGCCGATGGCGATGAGTTGTTGTTGCACCAATTCGGCGGTCTGTTGCAAGAACGAGTACGTCGAAGTGGTGACGATGATAAACTCACTGCCTTCTTTGTAACCGGCATCGGCGAGCAATTTCTTGGCTTGCGTCACATCGTACTTGTAGGGCAAAGTCTGACCTTCGGCGTACGGACCGACCGGCAAAAAGCCGCCGGTGGTTGGTTCGGCGCGACCAAAGAACACGGCTTTGGCGATGGCGTTCGGATCAATCGCGCTGGCGACGGCTTGGCGCGCCTTGACGTTATCGAACGGCGCTTTGCGTGTGTTCATGTAAATCGCCGAGACGATGGTTGGTGTGGTGTACATCTTGAACGAATTCGATTTTTCGAGTTCGTCGAAATTGCGCCACGGCACGTAATCAATCATGTCCACGGCGCCGGATTGCAAAGCGGACACGCGCGCGTTGTCGTCGGGGTACATGATGAAATCAATGCCGTCGAGATAAATCTTGTCGGCTTCCCAGTAATCGGCATTGCGGCGCACTTCGATGCGCACGCCTTTTTCACGATTGGTGAACTTGAACGGTCCCGTGCCCATCATCGTGACGTTGATGTCTTTGCCACTCTCGCTAAATTTTTTGCTGAGCATGGAAACGGTTTCGCGCCCAAACACGGCGAGCAACGACGCATTCGGTTCGCTCAGTGTGAGCTTGACGGTTTTGGGATCAACAACTTCGACCTTGCTGATCATGCCAATATCGGCATTGCGGGTTGCGCCAGTTTTCTTGTCGAGGATGCGGTCGAGCGTGTATTTCACATCGTCGGCGGTGAACGGCGAACCATCGTGGAACTTGACGCCCTCGCGCAAAGTGAGGAGGTAGGTTTTGTCATCGGGCACTTGCCAACTGGCGGCGAGACCTGGGATGACTTTGCCGTTGTCGTCGTACCGCGTGAGCGTGTCGTAGACCATCGTTTTGATGAACGCGGGAGCCGCGCCGTTGTGAATGTGTGGGTCGAGTCCAGCGGGATCAGCGGAGAGACCATACTTGATGATGCCACCTTTTTTCGGTGTGTTTGACGCGGCGGCAGTGGGTTTGGCGGCGGGCGCAGATGATGTGGGCGCTGGTGCCGGCGTGCCAGCGCAGGCGACTAGACCAATGATGACGATGATGAGCAAGATACCAATCAACAATCGTCGCGTGGAATGCGACAAGTTCGGACCGAACATGTAAACCTCCTGCAAATAATTTTTCGTACGTGCGGCAGATGCCACAGTGGCACGAGTATAGGGTAGAGAGCGCATTTAGTCAACGGGAGTACTGCACAGAGTATTACGTGATCTGGTTTAGTGAGATTGAACAAATTGAGATTTTGCCGGACTGATGCTAGAATAGCAACCAAGATTTTTCAAGCGAAAGGGTGACGTGAATGATGTGGCATGAAGAGCAGATGCGTGTGCCGGCGGTGTTGATGCGTGGTGGCACGAGTCGTGGTTTGTACTTGATGAAAAATGTGTTGCCGACCGATCCGGATTTGCGCGATCAACTGATTTTGCGTTTGTATGGCAGTCCCGATATTCGACAGATTGATGGCATTGGCGGCGCCGATTCGTTGACGAGCAAGTTGGCGATCATCGGTCCGGCAACCCGCGACGATGCGGATGTGGATTACACGTTCGCGCAGGTGAGTATCACCGAGGCATTGGTGGATTATTCCGGTAATTGTGGCAACATGTCGGCGGGTGTGGGCCCGTTTGCGATTGACCAGGGTCTGGTGCGTGTGATCGAGCCTACCACGACTGTTCGCATTCATCAGACCAACACGAAATCCATCATCGTCGCGCATGTGCCGGTTGTGAATGGTCGCGCGGCGGTGAATGGCGATTATCACATTGATGGTGTGCCGGGCACTGGCGCAAAAATCGAATTGGATTTTTCCGATGCGGCGGGCGGTGTGACCGGACAATTTCTGCCGACCGGGTATCCCAGGGATCAACTGGATGTGCCAGGTGTCGGCGTGCTCGATGCGTCCATCGTGGACGCCGGAAATCCGTGCGTGTTTGTCCGCGCAACCGACCTGGGCATTCAGGGTACCGAAACCGCCGCGCAGATTGATGCGAATGTACAACTGAACGAACGCATCGAGTTGATTCGCGGTACCGTTGCGGTCAAGCTGGGATTTGTCAAGCGATGGCAAGATGCCGCCAAGTCGAGTCCATACGTGCCTTTCTTGGTGATGGTTGCGCCGCCGACGGATTATTGGAATGCTTCGACCGGGCAGACGATTCAAGCGAACCAGGTTGACTTGGTTGCGCGTTTGGTGTTCATGCTCAAGATGCATAA
>CAZPIR010000276.1:0-4962 GCA_964586085.1 uncultured Anaerolineaceae bacterium
GAGATCACTTCGCCGCGCAATTCTTCGGGGCGACCGATGACACCGGCTTCGGCAACGGCGGGATGCGTAAGGAACGCACTCTCCACTTCAATCGTGCCGATGCGATGACCGGCAATTTTGATAATCTCGTCCGCGCGCCCGGCGAACCACACATAACCATCTTCGTCCATCATCGCGGAATCGCCGGAATAGTACAGATTTTTGCCGGGAATTTTTTGCCAGTAATCCGTGCCGTACCGCGCCGGTTCGCCCCACAATGCCGGTGTCAATCCTGGGAAGGGTCGCTCGATGACCATAATGCCTTTTTCGCCGCGTGCGATCGGCTCGCCTTCCGGCGACACAACTTGCGCCTCGATGCCAGGTAGCGGGATTGTAGCAGAGCCGGGTTTGATTGGCAACAGCCCCAAGCCGTACGGATTACCAAAGATCGGTCCGCCGGTTTCGGTTTGCCACATGTGATCAATCACCGGGATTTTATCTTTAAGAATTGTTTTTTGCAACCACTCCCACGCCGGCGGATTGAGCACTTCGCCCGCGCAGAACACGCGTTGCAAATAATCGTGATCCACTTTTTGTAACGGCGCATCGCCGTACCGCATCAGTAAACGCACCGCGGTCGGCGAAGTAAAAATGCCGGTCACGCGAAATTCTTCGATCAGCGTCGCCCAGTTCGATTCCGGCTTTGGGAAATCGAGCGCGCCCTCGAACGCGACCGTCGTCGCGCCGATGATGAGCGGCGCGTAAACAATGTAACTGTGCCCGACGATCCAGCCAATGTCCGAACTCGACCACCACACATCGGTCTGCTTCAAGTCGAACACCCATTTTGCCATGCTGACGATGTGAACTTGATAACCGCCGTGCGTGTGAATCGCGAGTTTGGGTTTTGCCGTTGTGCCAGACGTGGCAAGGATAAACGCCGGTTCGTTCGATTCCATCGGCTCGTGCGCTTTGCTTTGACCTTCGGCGTGTCCGATAAACTCGGTCCACGTCAGGTCGCGGTCTTGCTTCATCTGCGCTTGACCGTGCCTTTGCAAAACGATGACGTGTTCGACATTGTGCTCGGTCGTCGCGAGCGCATCGTCCACGATGCCTTTGAGCGCAACGTTCTTGCCTTTGCGATACGTGACATCGGCGGTGAACACCAGTTTCGAGCCACTGGCTTGGATGCGATCACCCAACGCTTTTGCGCCAAACCCGGCGAACACGACCGAGTGCATCGCGCCGATGCGGACAATCGCGAGCATGAGCATAATGGATTCCGGCATGACCGGCATGTACACGGTCACGCGGTCGCCCTTTTGAATGCCCATGCCGCGCAGAGCGGCGGCAATTATTTCGACCTGGCGCAACATTTGCGCGTACGTAAACAGTTGTTTTTCGCCGCGCTCGTTGACATAGATGAGCGCGGTATGTCCACCCCAACCACGCTTGACGTGATAATCGAGCGCGTTATATGCTAGGTTCGTCTGCCCGCCGATGAACCACTTGAACGTGGGCGGCGTCCACTCGAACACGCGATCCCAGCGACGGAACCAGGGTAATTGATCTGCCGCGCGTCCCCAAAACGATTCAGGATCATTGCGCGCATCTTCGATCCATTTGCGCACAGTGGGATTGATTGGATTCATTCCGCGAGTTCTCCGAAAAATCGGCTAGGATCCGGTCTGACAGACCTGATCCTAGCCGAGGTGTCCACTAGACTATTTGTTTGCCGCCGCGCCCTTGCTGGCGGTTTCGTGTTGCATTGCGGTAGAAGAACCCGCGTCCTCAATGTCAACCTGATTCGTCTCTTTGACGAATAACATGCCGACGACAAAGCAGATGCCGGCAATTGCCATGGGGTACCACAAACCCGCATAGTTGTTGCCCGTACTCTGGAGCAAGCTCAAGCCAATGATCGGCACGAGACCGCCGAACACACCGTTGCCAATGTGGTACGGCAGAGACATGGAGGTGTAGCGAATCTTGGTCGGGAACAATTCGACGAGGAACGCCGCGATGGGCGCGTACGCCATCGTCACGTAGACGACCTGGATGAACACCAACAGCATCAACGCGCCCATGTTGTAACCTTGATACGCAAACCAGATGTGTTGCTTGGGATCGGCAGGCGCGAACGCCGCCATCGCATCATAGATCGGATACCAGGTCAACACGGCGAGCAACATGCCTGCCATCATAATCGGCTTGCGACCGATTTTATCGGAGAGCCAACCGAACAGGATAAACAACGGAGTCGCCGCCAACAATGCCACGCCGATGATCTGGTTCGAATCCACCAGGTTCACCTTAAAAACCGTTTGCAGATAAAAGAGCGCATAGAACTGACCAGTGTACCACACCACGCCTTGCCCCATCGTCGCGCCGAACAACGCCAACAGCACCCAGCGCAAGTTGTACGGATTGCCGAAACTTTCGATGAGCGGGTTCTTGGAAGTCTTTTTGGCGTCTTTTAATTTTTGGAACAGAGGCGACTCGCGCAACGAAATGCGAATCCACAACGAGAGCAAAACCAAAATGAGAGAGAGGAGGAACGGAACGCGCCAGCCCTGGAAATACTGGGTCGCGAACGCACCCTTGCCGGTGAACCAATCTTCGCCGCCCATTTGGCGCGTGCCCAAAATGACGAACAGCGAAGCGAACAAACCAATCGTCGCGGTGGTTTGAATGAACGAAGTGTAATAACCGCGCTTGCCGTGCGGAGTGTGCTCGGCGATATAAGTCGCCGCGCCGCCGTACTCGCCGCCCAACGCCAGACCTTGCAAGATACGCAACAGAATGAGGATAATGCCTGCCAGATCGCCAATCGCGTCACGCGTGGGGAGCAAACCGACGAGGAACGTACACAGACCCATCAAGGTCATCGTCACGAGGAAAGTGTACTTGCGACCGATGAGATCGCCAACACGACCAAACACAATCGCGCCAAAGGGGCGCACGATGAAACCAATCGCAAACGCCGCGAGCCAGGCGATCATATCGCCAATGGGCGTACCCGTTTGATAAAACTTGCTCGCGATCACGCTCGACAAACTACCAAAGATGTAAAAGTCGTACCACTCAACGAGTGTGCCAGCGGACGAGGCAAAAATGATTTTGGAAAGATTCCATGTTGCGCCGCTAGACTGCCCTGCCTGTGCCATCATTCCCTCCTGGATTTTGCCGCCCATCATGAGTCGGCTTGATTGATGATCAATAATATTACATCAGCACATTGCAGATAAATGATAGAGTTGTTTTCCGGTGCCTCCTATCCTTTCGCGCGAATCAATAAAACCGGCACTTTGGAATTGCGGACAATGCGGTCGGCGACGCTTCCCAACAACCAACGCGCGGGACCCGTGCGCCCGTGCGTGGACATGGCAATCACATCCACCTGCATTTCTTCCGCCACACCCAAAATGACCTCGGCAACATTGCCAACCCGTAACAGACTCGCAACGCGAAAACCCTCAGACTTGAGTTGTTGCTCGACATCCGTCATGTATTTTTTACTGCGCGTTTCTTGCTCTTCAACTGCCTGCTCGGCAAGCCCGGGATCCGAAAACACAAAATCGAGCGTGGGGTTGGAAGCGACATTCAATAGAACCAGCTCCGCGCCTTCGGAAAATGCCAGCGCCTTGGCATGTGGCAAAACCCCTTCGGCAACTTTGGAACCATCGAGTGGCACGAGAATTTTCTTGTACATAGATTCGCTCCGGCTCAACCAGGAATCAAAAACAAAACTGACCAGTACGTCGCAAAACGACGCACTGATCAGTTTTCAGTGTAAGACAGAAGGAACAGCACTGTTCTTCAAAACCGAATCTCACCGGCAATCCTTTCTCCATTCAATCGCAAGGAGAATTGTGTGCCATGATTGTAAAGCCAAACCCCTATCCTGTCGAGGTACAAAAGGGTCATAGACAGGTGCAAACGTATCACGCGAGCGAGCCAACCATCACGCTTGTGCCGGACGGAACAGACTTATTGCCCAAAACGCAAACGTCGAATCAGACCGCCAGGCAAGCGTGCTTCTTTCATTTTCTTTTGCACCGTTGCCACATCGTACTGCGCCCGCCGATGGACCAACGTTTTAGCGTCCGTATCCACAATCGCGTATGCGGCACGCGGGTCTTCGTCGCGCGGCTGACCGACACTGCCCGGATTGATGATCAAGCGATCCAGATTCAATGCGACCGGCTGATTGACGGACAACCATTCGGTTTGAATACCGACGCCGTACGTTGGTTTGCGAAAAATGACCGGCACGTGCGTGTGCCCAACCAAGCACAAACCGGTCACCGTTTGCTCGAAACATACGCGCGCAATCGGCGGCGAAACGATATACTCCCAAATCGGGTCACGCGGACTGCCATGCACCAGCGTCACATCCCGATCCACCATCACCGAGATCGAAGCCAAATTTTCAAGCCACTCGCGACTCGCGCCGGAAAGTTGATGGCGCGTCCAACCGACCACCTCTTTGGCATCCGAACTAAAATCCCACAAACCTAGTTTGCCCACCACTGCCAAGTCATGATTACCGGCGAGACAAACTACATCGTACGCGCGCAAACGTTCGACACATTCGTTCGGGTTGGGTCCGTAACCTACCACATCGCCCAAACACCAAATCTGATCGAATTGACCGGCATCCTTGATGACCGCATCCAGCGCGATCATGTTTGCATGAATATCCGAGACAACCAGTGCACGCATCGCAACTGCGCGCTATTCTATCACAGTTGAGCGCGAAAAGAAATACAGGTATAATATTTGCAAGATGCCTCCCAGTTTTTTTTCCAAACTCGCCCAGAGTTTGCAACGCAAAGAAAATCAAGAACCGACCAAGCCCGCGCCGGCAACTCAGGTCAGCTTTGCGATTGGCGCGGTCATCGAAAATCGTTATCGCCTCGATGCGGAGCTGGGGCACGGCGGGATGGGCGTCATCTATCGCGCGCGCGATTTGCAAAACGA
>CAZPIR010000276.1:4972-5764 GCA_964586085.1 uncultured Anaerolineaceae bacterium
ACCGCGAGGTCGCGCTCAAAATCATGGACGCGGAGCAAGTGCGACGCGGCGCGCACGAACAATTTTTGCGCGAAGCGCAGATCACCGCGCAACTGCATCATCCCAACATCGTCGCCGTGTACGATTCGGGTACCATCAACGCAACTGTGCCAGTGCCTTTTATCGCGATGGAATTGATTCGCGGCACCGACCTGGATCAGTTGCGCGGATTGACGTACACACGCATCGTTCGCATCGCGCGCCAAATTTGCGATGCGCTCGCGTACGCGCACGCGCAGGGCTTGGTGCATCGTGACCTGAAACCTGGGAATGTGCTCATCGAAAAACAAGGCGCGCGCGATGTGGCGAAACTCGTTGACTTTGGGCTTGCCATCGAACGCGATGCGACCAACACGCCGCAAACGAGTGTTGCCGGCACGGTGTACTATGTCGCGCCCGAAGTCATCGCCGGCAATCCTGGGGATGCGCGCGCCGATTTGTATGCGCTCGGCGTGATGTTGTACGAGATGGTCACCGGGCGCGTGCCGTTTTCCGATTTCGACACGCAGGCAATTTTCGAGCAACACTTGTCAGGCAAGGTCGCGCCGCCTAGTCACACGCGCCCCGATATTCCACTCATCCTCGAGTCGGTCATCCTCCGCTTGCTCGCCAAAGACCCGCAAGACCGGTACGAATCCGCGAACGCAGTGAATCTCGTCCTGGGTCAGGTGCTCACAGCACTCGAAGCACGCGCGACGCCGGGCAATTTACCACGCACAAACATCAACCTGGTCGGACGCGCAAACGAGATCG
>CAZPIR010000277.1:0-982 GCA_964586085.1 uncultured Anaerolineaceae bacterium
TTCAGTCTTCACCCTGCGCGGCGTGAAGCATTTGGTTCACGCCGTTTTTCTTGCCCAAGGGTGTTAAATTTTTGCAAGTACGAGGTGGGCCGGTAGCTCAATTGGCAGAGCAACAGCCTTTTAAGCTGTGGGTTCAGGGTTCGATTCCCTGCCGGCTCATTTTTTCTTGCTCGGTAAGCAAGCACTCCGTCGCTCATTCACAAATGAGAGGAACTTCCCGACTCCCGGTTCGATCTTGTATCGGACAAGATTGCCTCACGAAACAGCAAGTGAGGGCGACCCGCAAGGGTTGACGACAACTGCAACAGCAAGTATACCCGCTTGGCGCAAGTCGAGTGAGGGCTGAAACGGTGGGGTAAAAGCCCACCAGCGTCGTCGGAGACGGCGGCGGCTGGGTGAATGTCCAATCGGGAGCAAGGCGGGTGGGATTGGCTCGCCTCGCCTCATCGGAAACGATGAGGACAGCAGTTGATTCCCGTCGCAGTAACGATGCCGAGGCGTGGTAACACCGCGCAACGCAATCGCCACCACGCGATTTTCGGATCGCGCGAGACAGATGACGGAATAAACAGAATCGGGGGTATGCTTGCTTGCCGCTGGAATGCAAAACCGCGAAGATGCTTCGCTAACATAGAAAGGAAGTTTTTTATGCGTGCCGAAATCTTGTTTCCGCATAAAAGCGTCGGAACACTTTCGAGTGTTCGCAACGGCAAATGGCGTGAACTGGTCAAACGAGTTGCCACTTTGCCGGAGGATCATCCCGATAGTCTCGCGTTCTCGTTGATGATGATCCGCCAATGCGATTGCCTCGATTGCAACCCGGATCGTTACAAGGCGTTGATGGGTTGCTCGGCGTGTGCCAAGCGCACCGTCGGCTCGTACAAAGGCGCGGATGATGGCTTGCTCAAAGCGTTCCAAAAAGCGCGCGCCGAAGTGGATGGTTATCTCAAAGAACGCGATGTCGCAGAAGCGGCGTAAAGCA
>CAZPIR010000277.1:992-5669 GCA_964586085.1 uncultured Anaerolineaceae bacterium
CGAAGGTCTGATTTTTTTGTCGAGCCAGATTGACCGGTCGGGTGGTACGCACCACACGCGACCGGTTTTGTTTTAGCGTGCCGTGCTAAAGTTGTGACACTCGCTACAGTTGATGCGTTTATCGGTCACATGCTTGGCGTGAACCTTGGTGAACAATTCGGCTTTCGACCATTCGCCGGATTCGTCCTTGTGGCAACTCATGCACAAGGGTTTGCCGGCGCGCGTCGTCTTGGGTGTGTAACCGAGCGCGTTGAAATCGAGCCGCGTGCCGCCGTTGTGACAGTGGTTGCAGGTCAACGCGTTCTCTTCCGGGGCGACTTCATGAAAAATACCCATCCACCGTTCGGTCGTGGTGAATTGATACCCCTGGTTCAAGGTCCAGCCCACTCCCGCCGCGCCTTGTCGAATGGCTTGGTCGGTGTTGCCGGTTTGGAACAACACGCCCATCTTGAGCGGAATCAAATAGTTGGTTACCGGGTCGTACGCCTGCATCGCTTGATGCACTTTGAACGGGAAAATTTTTGCGCCGACATCCGTGACCTTGCCAAGCGGATTCGACAACACATAGCGTCCCGCCGCATTCTTGACGATGGCTTCGCCGAACTTGGCAAAGTACGATGTGCCGTTGAAAAATTGATACTGGGGAATCACGTTCGCTTGGCGGGTGATCTTGGGTTCGTACAACCGCTTCACCGGGTCAACTTCGACGGCGCGAAAATCACGGAACATGTCTGTGGAAGTGATGCGCGCATACGTTGGGATGTGACATGTTGTGCAATCTACGCGCGCAGTGTGCTTGTCAATTTTGCTGTCGCCGTGCGGCGTGACCGAATGACAATTTGTGCAACGCACCGCGACGTTCAAATCGGTAGCGCGCATGTCGGTGCCGCGCCCGGCGATGCGATGATTCTGGGTCGTGTGGCAATGTCGGCATTCCAGTCCCGCGCCGCCGAGCGATTTGGACGCCATGTGCACGTCGAATGCGGCGGAGGGTGGATTAGCGTGCGCTTGTTCGAGGTCGCCGCGTTTGTTATTGTTACCGCCGCCGGCGTTTGCGTGACAGGCGAGACACGTCGCTTTGGTCGGCAGGTGAATGCTGGTGATGCCTTCGAGCAGTGGCACGCTCATGCGTTCCGGCGCAGGCACGAAACGAAGCGCACCATTGACCGAGGCGACCTTGCGTTTGTACGAATCCGAGTGGCAGACCAGACAATCAATGTTGTCGAGCTGGCTCGCGGTTGCAGTGGGGCTGGGTTTATCGCCCAAGCTCACATGGCACACCGAACAACCTCCGTCCACCACTTTGCCATCCAGGTTGGTTAATTGACTGAGCCAGTTAATGTCGGGATAGGTACAAAAATCGTTGATGCTTCCCAGTTTGCCGGCACGGTCAAGATTCGGCACGGCAGGCGTGTCGCCCGCCCATTGATAGTGTACCGAACTGTGTACCTCGCTCGCTTCGTTCGGGTGACACGACTGGCAGGTTTTGCTTCCTTCGTACGTCGTGAAACGTCCCGTGTGCGAACCAATCCCGCCGGTCGGAGGCGGCGTCGCGGTTGCGCTTGGGCGTGTGGGTGTTGGCATCGGCGAACTAGTCGGCGCGACGGTGCCTGGTTTGTCACTCGCATCGCCCGGAAAAGTTAATCGTTTGATTTCATCTAGGTTGCTGAATCCATCCCCGTCCGAGTCGAGTTGCTCAATCGCGCTCAGGTTGCGTCCGGCTTGTTTGTACGCCGAGCCAAATGAATTGAGCTTTTCGTTTCCATCGCGGTGGCAGATCTTGCAATCATTGAGCACGCTGTTTTTGATCCACGGATAGCGCGCGACTAACATTTGCAAATCATTTGTTTTGGCTTGTACCGGTTCAGCCTGGATTCCCCACATCAGGACAAACATGACCAGCAGGACCGACAACAGTCCGAACGTGCTCAAAAACCGAAGCAGAGTTGCTTGCTGTTTTTTCGAGCCGAAACCGTTTTTCAACATTGCCTCCTTGTTCAAAATGGCGATCAGGCGAATTAGTTTTGCCGATTACATGCCTACCTCCCGGAAATAACAAAACTCGCGGTGCGCCCAAGGAGCGCCCGGAGGTGGCACCGCATCGTGCGAACGCGCACAGTACAGACTGTTGCGCTAGTTCAATCAGAATTCAGAATGGGTTTACCCAGACGGGCTGATGTGATGAAAAGAGGGGGTACGGCGGGTTAACAAGATTGTGTCGGTGTGTTAAAGATGCGTTAATCTTATCCACAAGCTACAGGAGAGGCAATGGGAGATACGTACCATCGAACGAACATGCGGATGGTGATTGAAATCACGAGGGGGCTAATGCAAGCGTTCCAACTGTTGTAAAACGTCAATCGTTGCGTTGATGACTTGCTCTTGCTGTTGTTCGCGCGAGATGGTCGCTTCGCTGTCGCCGTTTTGTTTGCCGTACCAACCAAACTGTGCGTGGTTGCCGCCTTCAATGGCGATGAACTTGGTCGAAGAAGGTAAACGCGATTTGCTGTCCAGAATTTTTTCCGGCGGTGTCAGTTTGTCGTTCGTGCCGTAAATCGAGGTCACGATAAAATTGTGTTTGGAAATATCGTCCTGCTCGGCTGGCACCGCGCTCCACAACACCAGTCCGCGAATGCCTTCGGTTTTGCGTACCGCACTTGTTGCCACGACCCCGCCGAGCGAGTGCCCGGCAATCGCCCACTGGCGAATTTTCGGCATGAACGGTGTGACTTGACGCGCGCGGTCTTCGCCGAACAATGCTAGGTTGAACAACATCGGCGTGATGACGACGAGGTATCCTTTTGATGCGATGGCGCGTGCGGTTGGCGCATACGCGCGCGCATCCACGAGCGCGCCCGGATAAATGATCAACCCAATCGTCGGGTCCTGGGCACGCGGGCGAAAGACCCAGCCCGGTTCCGAAGCAACCTGAACCTGGTCGTCCGATTTGAGCGCGTCGAGTGCTTGCGGCATCGGTTGCGCCGGAAAACTGGTGAACGCGATGAATCCGAGCACGAGTACCAACAGGATCAAAAAGATAGTGTTGAGCGCACGATCAATTTTTCGCATGGGGATTGACTTGGTCGCTCACGTTGTCGAGCAGGGTGATTTCGTCAGTCGTCAATTGCCAGCCAAGCGCGCCGGTATCTTCGAGCGCTTGCCGCGCATTTTTCGCGCCGGGGATCGGCACCGTGTTGTGGCACATGGTCCAGTTCAACGCAACCTGGGATGGTGTTTTGCCGCGTGCGCTGGCAATTTCGCGCAGGCAATCGAGCAACGGTTGAACGCGAGTGAGATAGTCGTGTGAGTAACGGCGCGATCGTAAACCCGGTGGCGGATTCTGCGCCGAGTACTTGCCGCTGAGCACGCCCATTTCGATTGGACTGTACGCAATCACCGTAATGCCGAGTTCGCGACACGTGTCCATCACGCCGTTGCGTTCGATGCGCCGGTCAAGCAGACTGTACTTGACCTGGTTCGAGGCGAGCGGAATGTTACGCTGGGCGAGTGCCGCGTGTGCGCGACGCGTTCGCTCGGCGTTATAGTTCGACACACCGACTGCGCGGGTCAAACCGGCCTCGACGGCGTCTGCCATTGCCCGCATCCAGTTTTCGACTGACACCGGCGGAAGCGGCTGATGCATTTGGTACAAGTCCACACAGTTCAAGCCAAGTCGTTTCAAACTTGCGCGCAAAGCCGGAAGCAAACTCGAACTGCTCCACCGCCAAGGGTATGGAAAACATTTCGTCGCAATCAAGGGACGCGGCGAAACCTCGCGCAAAAATCGTCCTAGGTATTTTTCCGATTCACCTGAACCGTACACTTCGGCGGTGTCGAACCAATTCGCGCCGCCGGCTAAACTCGCGTCGAATGCGGCTCGCACATCGGCGTCCGCGTAGCCCTTGCCGAATTGCCAAAATAACTTGTCGCCCCACGCCCACGCGCCAATGCCAAGTGGGGTGATTTGAACGTCAGTCTTGCCGAGAGAGAGGGTGTTGGTCATTTCGAGTCCGTTGCAGATGGATGAGAACTGGATCCTGGTTGCCTGATTTTATTTCCACACAAATGTGCGCGATTCGCTGGGAGGGCTGGACGCAGAGACTTGGGTGTTCGAGGTCGGCGCGCGCGCGCCACCGGACGGTTGGTTGACGATCACGACGTACCACGACAAACGCGCGTCTTGCACATTTGCACCGGGATAATAAATCGCCGGATCGAGTTTGACGCTGTTGCCTTGTCGCACGGTGAGTGCCGGCAAGGTTTTCTTTTGTCCGTTCGCAATCAAGGTCAAGTTCACGACATAGTATTCGGACGATTTCAGCGTTGCCGAAGCCAGCCATTCGAGTGTGGGAATGTCCTTGTTGCCGTTGAACATGTAATTGTCGGGGGGCCATTTCAAACTGGGCGCGGCGTACGCGAATTGCGCGGTCGGTGTCGCTGTCGTGAGCGCGATCGGGATGGCGGTTGCCGTGGGCGTCCACGCGCCAATCGGAATGACGAGCGCTTGCCCGACACTCAGAAAACTGCTTTCGAGTTGATTTGCAATACGAATCGCATCCACCGTCGAACCGTTTGCCGCCGCAATCGAGATGAGTGTATCGCCGCGTTGCACCACATAATTAATCACCCCCGGCGTTGCGTCGGCGGACGCCGTGCTCGGGGGTGATTCGAGTGAAA
>CAZPIR010000278.1:0-1174 GCA_964586085.1 uncultured Anaerolineaceae bacterium
GCGCGAATTCGAGCGTGTCGAGCATCGCGATGATATGTGTGCGCGGAATCAAATCTTCGACGAGCGCGCGAATGCGGCGCAGGTTCAAGCCATCTTGTGCCGCGCGCGCGGCAAGAATCGCAACCCAGCCCAACGCCATCGAAGCTTGCCACGAATCAATCACCTCGACCTTGGCGCCCATCGTTTGGCGTGCGGCGGCGTGCGCCGCGTTGAGCGTGCCGCTCAAATCGCCGCTGACATGAATCGAAAGAATTTCCTTGTGTGTGCGTGCGGCTTGGCGATAGGTTTCAACGAATGAGGCGAGCGGGGCTTGCGCGGTAGTCGGATGCACCGGGCTGGTGACCAGCCGCCGATAAAATTCATCCGGCATCAAATCTATGCGGTCGCGAAACTCTTGTGTGCCAAAGCGGATGACACACGGCACGATGGCAATATCGAGTTCTTTGACCAGCGCTGGAGGAATGTCGGCAAGACTGTCAGTGACGATTTTGACGTTTGGCATCAGAAAACCTATGGAATAAATTTAGTACTTGCCGGTGATCCAGGCAATTCCAACCGAACCAGGTCCGGTATGGGTGCCGAGTACAGGACCGGTCTCGCTCATCAAAATATGTTCTTCGGGAAATGTTTCAGATAACACTTCGTGCAGTTGATCGGCGTAATTGGGCGCGGCGGCGTGAATGACCGACAAGTCTTGGATTGGACCAGAGGTCAAGGCGATTTCCACCAAGCGTTCGAGCGCGCGCTTGAGCGTGCGCACATTTTCAACCGGCACAATTTCGCCGCGCACGACCGAGAGCAAGGGCTTGACGTTCAACAAGGTGCCGACGAGTGCTTGCCCTTTGCCCAGTCGCCCGCCACGTTGCGCGTACTGCAACGTGTCAAGCATGCCGATGATGTGGACGCGCGGAATCGCATCTTCGACGAGTGCGCGAACCTCGGCGAGACTGTGTCCGTCTTTTGCCGCGCGCGCGCCAAGAATCGCGAGCCAACCCATGCCCATCGAAACCTGACGCGAGTCCACCAATTCGATTTTGAGGTGCGGCAAATTTTTTGCCGCGAGTCGCGCCGCATTGAGCGTGCCGCTCAGGTCGCCGATGACGTGAATCGAAACGATCTCGTTTGTTTTTTCACCGAGCTGGCGGTACACTTGCTCGAATGTGCCGACGGATGG
>CAZPIR010000278.1:1184-3317 GCA_964586085.1 uncultured Anaerolineaceae bacterium
CGGCAGAACCGGGCTAGCTACCAGGCGACGATAAAATTCAGTCGGGGTTAAATCAACGCGGTCGCGAAATTCTTCGTCGCCAAAACGAACCAAGCAGGGCACCTGAGTAATGTCCAGTTCTTTGGCGAGATGCGCCGGAATATCGGCGAGACTGTCAGTCACAATTTTTACGTTTGGCATAACGCGCGCGCCTTTACATTCCTTCGTAAACAACGACACCCAGCGCGTTTGGACCGACGTGCGTCGCCGCGACTGGACCGTAATGATCAACCGTAATATCTAGATTAGGCAAGACCAAATTGATTTGCTCGATGAGCAGATTCACATCTTCGGGCGTGTTGCTGTGCAAAATGATCATGCGTTCAATGTGTGCGAACTCGGAAATAAACTCGACCAACTTTTCGATGGCTTTGGCGCGCGTGCGAACTTTTTCGAGCGCGACCACTTCGCCGTCTTCGAGAATTAACAGCGGCTTGATGTTGAGCATGTTGCCGAGAAACGCTTGCGCCGGTCCGATGCGTCCGCCGCGTTCGAGATAATCGAGCGTCTCGACGAAAAAGCCGATGTAGATTTTCGGAATCATCCCGCGCACAAGCTTCACCACATCGTCGAGCGAGTCGCCGCGCGCGGCAGATTCGGCGGCGGCGGTCACGAGCATACCCAAGCCAATCGTCACGAGTTGCGAATCAATCACGACGATTTTACTGCGACCGAGCAACGGCGCGGCGGCACGCGAAGCGTTGCGAAACGTTTCGCTCAGTTTGCTCGAAACAAAAATTGCGACGACGGCATCGCCATTGCGTGCTAGTTCGTTGAATGTATCGTCGAACTGTTTAATGGTTGGCGATGATGTAGTTGGCGGAGTAGGGTAACGTTCCAGGCGTTTGAAAAATTCTTCACGCGAAACGTCCACCCCATCACGAATGCTCTTTTGCCCAAAGTAAATGGTGAGCGGAAGCACGGTGATGCCGAGACGAGCCACGACCTCTGATGGAAGATCGGCGGTACTGTCGGTAACAATTCTTACACGAGGCATACGTTTTTATTCCAGGGAAATGATATAGTGATAATGTGGTTGTCCGCCGCTGACAATTTCCACTTCTTGAGATTTGAATTGACTGCGAATCTGTTCGCCCAGCACTTCGGCTTCATTCGCCGTCGTCGAGTTGCCATAGTACACGGTGATGATTTCACCTTCGTGCGCATGCATCTGCTGAAGCATTTTCAAAGCAAGCGAGTTGGCGTCTGCGCCGGCGCCGGCGCGTTGGTCGTCAATCAAGCCAATTGCTTGACCCTCTTTGACTTCGATGCCATCCACGCTCACCGACCGGACTGCCGACGTAATTTCGAGTGTCTTGATGTGTTGCGCCGCGCGCGACATGGACTTGACGTTGGCATCCAGGTCGTTTTGGAAATTCAATGCGAGCAGGGCGGCGATTCCTTGCGGCATCGTAATTGTCGGCACGATGGCGACTTGTTTCTTTGCCAATTCGCCGGCTTGTTTCGCCGCCGGGATAATGTTCTTGTTGTTGGGCAGAACGATAACTTGATCGGCTTTGGTGTTGTTGACCGCGTTCAAAATATCTTGCG
The DNA here is from genome assembly GCA_964586085.1 of uncultured Anaerolineaceae bacterium. GTDB lineage: Bacteria > Chloroflexota > Anaerolineae > UBA4142 > UBA4142 > JACRBM01. The sequence goes on from CAZPIR010000278.1 coordinate 2,775, forward strand.
TACTCGGATTCATCGTTTGCCCGCCGCCGATGATGGTGCCCACGCCGAGCGAGTTGTAGACGCGTTCCATCCCAGCCCCCGCTACAACGGCGATGGTCGCAATACCGGCGATTTCTTCCGAAGTAATTGGCGGACGTTGGACTTGGCCGGACATGAAATCAATGTACTGCTCTTGCATGTTCTCGACGATGACGTTCGTGATAACGCCGACCGAACAACCATAATCGAGAATAGCGCCGGGTGTGGGTGCGTGAACGTGAACCTTGACGAGCGTTGCATCGCCGACAATCAATGCTGATTCGCCCATGCTCGCGATTTTTTCGCGGATGCCATCTACGTCGAGTTCGTTGCCGCGAATGTGGAATTGAATGTCAAAGCCCCAACCCTCTTCGCGCGAAATTTGTTCGAGCGCGTGCGCGCCTTCGCCGCTTGCGGAGAGTTCCATCGGCTCGCCGTTTGCGTACTTGAGCATGCCTTCGAGAATCGTGAGGAAACCTTGCCCGCCGGCATCCACCACGCCGGCTTCTTTGAGCACCGGCAACA
>CAZPIR010000278.1:3327-5642 GCA_964586085.1 uncultured Anaerolineaceae bacterium
TTTTGATGGAGCGCGTCATTTCTCCCATGGCGGAAGCGACGCTGTTGGCTGACATCACGAGTTCGGCAGCGGTGCTCGTCATGGCTTCGATGTTGGCAGACAATTTTTCTCCGGCATCATCCACCACGCCGGCTTCCTTGAGCACCGGCAACAACATCGGCGTTCGCACGACGGACGCGCGCGCGCCCTCGACGGTTTTCGCAAGCACGACACGCAAGTCGTCACTCTGCGCGGCGGCAAAGGTCGCCGCCTCGGATGATTCGCGACACACGGTCAGGATCGTGCCTTCGACCGGTTTGACGACGCCCTTGTAAGCGGTGCGCGATGCTTCGACCATCGCGACGGCAAAGTCGTTTGCGCCAAGCGTGTCCTTGTTTTCGAGCGCGCGCGCAAAGCCGCGAATGATTTGCGAAAGAATCACGCCCGAATTGCCGCGCGCGCCAAGCAGTGCGCCATGCGAAACCGCTTTCGAAATGGCGGCGGCAGAATGTTCCGGCGAAGTCGTCACTTCTTTGATCGCGGATTGCATCGTCAAAAGCATGTTCGTGCCCGAATCGCCATCTGGCACCGGGAAAACATTGAGACTGTTGATGTACGCGCTGTGGCGTTCAAGCCAAGCCGCGCCTGCCGCGAACAGGGCTTTTAACTCTTGCCCGCCAATAGATTTGAGTGGCGGCAAGGCGTTGGGCTGGTTAATGTGTTCGTCTGACAACCGAGTACTCCTCAAGAATCATTCTTGTTCGTCCACGTGCAGTCCTTGCACGTGAACGTTGACTTGCGTGACCGGCAAGCCAACGGCTTTCTCCACCGTAAACTTGACGCGATTCATGATGCCGTGCGCGACTTCGGAAATGCGCGTGCCGTGTTGAATCACGACGTAGAGGTCAATCACAATTTGTCGGTCTTCAAATTTTACATCAATGCCGCGCCGATAATTGCCACGCGGCAGAACTTCGGCAATGCCATCACGCAGATTGCGATTCGCCATGCCGACCACGCCGTAACACTCGACGACGGATTGACCGGCGATGCTGGCAATGGCGGTAGGCGATACTTCAATTCGACCAGGAAAATTTTCTTCCATTCGCTTTGATTTCTCCATCCCTGTCCCAGAGCGGTGAGCAGGGGTAGATATGAGACTGATTTGCTTTATTCAAACGATTATGTTATTATGCGCCCCGTCTTAATTCTGGGCACGATTGAAAGGAGTGTGAACCCCTATGGCACAGCGTTGCGAAATTTGCGGCAAGGGTCCTTTGTACGGACATGCCGTTAGCCACTCGAAGCACGCGGTGAATCGTCGGTTTATGCCGAACCTCACCAAGCGAACGCTCGTTTACGATGGTCGTAAGCAAAAGTTGAATGTCTGCGCGAACTGCTTGCGAACGCTGAATAAAACGGCATAATGTTTTTTCGGTTGGCACATTGAACCAGCGACTCGTCATCGAGACGCTGGTTTTTCATTTCACACTACCGCGTAAATTGTTAATTGCGTTTACCACGCTCTCTCGCTTGTTAAAAATGGCTGACCCAGCCACAAGGACGTTTGCGCCGGCTTGTACCGCGCGTGCCGTTGTGTCGAGATTAATCCCGCCGTCCACTTCAAGTTCGACGTTCAATTTGTGCGCGTCAATCATTTGACGCATCGCCGCGATTTTGCGCGGCATCGTTTCGATGAACGACTGTCCGCCAAATCCTGGGTTGACGGTCATTATCAGTACTAGGTCAATGTACGGTAAAATTTCTTCAAGCGTACTGATGGGGGTGGCGGGATTGACGGCGACCCCAGCTTTTTTATTAAACCCCTTAATCTGCTGAACGATACGATGCAGATGCGGACACGTTTCTTGATGCACCGTGATAATGTCTGCGCCGACATTCGCAAACTCGCCAACATATTTTTCCGGCGATTCGATCATCAGATGCACGTCGAGCGGTAGGCGAGTTGTCGGGCGAATTGCCGAAACGACGAGTGGACCAATCGTAATGTTCGGGACAAAATGTCCGTCCATCACGTCCACGTGAATATAATCTGCGCCGGCAGATTCGGCTTCTTGAATCTGTTCTCCCAGTCGCGCAAAGTCGGCGGAGAGAATCGAGGGAGCGAGTTTGAACTGGGTTCTCATTCAGTTATTCTTTACTAAAGGCTACCCGTTGTTGATTGATTCTTTCCCAAATCTTGACCATGTACGGTTTTGGGATAATAAGTGAGCATCTTTTGATATAGCTCTTCTTGGAATTTCTCATCCTCTTCACCTAACAGATATCCTAAGATTTGACCTATGCTTCCCCAGGTCAATCCATCATCAAAGGCG
>CAZPIR010000279.1:0-5641 GCA_964586085.1 uncultured Anaerolineaceae bacterium
TCACATCGTCGCTTTCAAACGCGGTATGCCAAGCCATCCGCATTCCTTGTAAAAAAACACCAGCCAACGAGCAAAGTGACCAAAGCAATTACGCTTGCTACAATGAACGAGTTTGTTTCCGGCAGGCTACCTGCATAAATCGGCGCGCGGAACGTTTCGAGCAAATGATACATCGGATTCAACTGATAGAGCCATTGGAATTGCGGCGGCACAATCTCCCGCGGATAAATAATTGGGGTGAGATAAAGCCACGCGGTTAATACAATTTGGTAAATATCCACCACATCAGCATACGCCATCGCTAAAACCGAGAGCAACAATCCTACACCAAGTGCAAACATCAGAGTCAACAAAATGGGGATCGGTAAAAAAAACAACACGGGGCGCAGGGGTATTCCGGTCACAAGCATGATCAGCGTCAAAGGAATCAACGCAAAAAATAAATTCACCAGCCCGGTGCCAATCGCCGCAAGCGCGAAAATCGTGCGCGGGACGTAGATCCGTTGAAGCAAAGCACCACCCCACACCAACTCGGTCATCGCGGTGGTCGTAGATTGCGAAAAAAAATTCCAGAGGACGAGCGCGGAGAGAACATAGACCGCATAATGCTCCAGAGTAACCCGGAAAAGATTCGAAAACACGATAGTCAGAATCGTCATCATGAACAAGGGATTGAGCATGGTCCACAACAAACCGAGGACAGACCGTTTATAACGCACGGTGATATTGCGCGCAATCAATTGCGTGAGCAAGTCGCGGTAATGCCACACTTGACTCAATTCGGCAAGCATTACCGGCGGGCGACGTGTCGAATCGTACACGTTAGCTGATGATGGAATTGAATCACTCAAAGTTGTCATCTCAAAACAAACGTTTTATAATTGCGCCACATGATTACGCGCAACTACTCTTTCGCCACACTTGGCTTGATGATCATTCTACTTGGCGTTCTGCTTCAAACGGCGTTATACGCTTTTTTCGTTCCCGCCTGGGAAGCGCCTGATGAACCGGCACATTATTTATATGTCGCGTATGTGGCACGCTATGCGCGTCCGCCGAATCCTTCGCCACTGCACCTGGCTGAACCGTTCTATGCCAACGGCTATGTCACTTCGATGTACGAATGGTATCACCCGGCACTGGGTTATGCCTGGCAAGCCATCGCCTACCGTGCGATTCAAATTTTTGATCCCACACTTTTGCCCGCCGAATTTCCGGAGATTTCCCCTGCCTTTGCGCGCAACCCTTTTGAACAAGCGTACTTGTTTGTGCCATCACGGGCTTCGCCGTTTGATTTGCCACATTCACACTTGGGCATTCTTGGCGTGCGCTTGTTTTCGACTTTGCTTGTCCTGCCACTGATCTGGGCAGTCTATCACACAGCGCTTGCCATGCTTCCCAATCAACCCGGGTTTGCGCTCGCCACGGCAGGCATGGTTGGATTCATTCCGCAATTTAATTTCATTTCGGCAACCATCCGCAATGACACTGTAAATAATTTAATGAGCGCATTATGCATCCTCGCGCTGACTCGATTCCTCGCCCAACCATCCCATCAGCCCGGGCGTTATGCGTTTGTGATTGGCACATTACTCGGCATCACATGCATCACCAAAGCCAACAGTATATTTCTAATTCCTGCCGCTGGGTTGGCATTTTTATTCGCGCCCTATACGTGGAGTGAGCGCGCGCGACTCGCCGTAATTGCCAGCAGTATCTTGAGCATGATCGTCATCGTTTATTTTGTCCGCTATGCTGAAGCTCGGTACGCCCTCACATACAGTTTCACCCAAATCGAAATCAAACCGGGCACTTTGACCTGGGACTATTTTCTGAGCATTCCTGCGCCGCTACGAGATATGTTCTGGGCGCGCTTCGGCTGGGCAAATGTGCGCGTGCCAGAAGCATGGATCGGCACAGCGACGTTCCTGGGTTTGAGCGGCATCGGCATAACCTTGACGCGATGGATTGCTAGGTGGTGCAGAAATTGGCTGGTCGCACAAGAACATCGCCAACTGATTTTTCTGTGTGCGGTGATGATTCTAAATTTACTAATGATCTGGCGCTACAATCTTTACGCCTATCAACCTCAAGGGCGGTTTTTGTTTCCCGTGTTAGGCCCACTCGGCATTCTAGCCTTGTGGGGCATCTGGCAAATTGTTGCTCCACGCCACAGATGGATTCTAGGGTTCATCACTATCGGGTTGATGTGGCTGTTTAGTACAAGTGCATTGTTCCTTGTTATAATCCCTGCCTATTATTGAGTCGGGCAGATCCATTCCGCGCGCAAAAATTTCGGCGCGTCTTGTGATTGGACACGTTGTTGCGTAGTTGGCGCATAGTACATTAAGCGAACCCGTTCGCTGTCCGCGCACACACTGGCAGGATTGGGAGTGGCAACCTTCATAGGCGAACGCGCCGGGACAAACGATGAGACCGGCGCATATGGTTTGGTAGTACCCGACGGGAGCGAAATCACGTATTGTCGCCAATATGAACCCAAGGGCGCGATGCCTTTGGCTCCCGCACCCAGACCTGAATAAAAAAGGTTGCCGTTGTAATTCTGATAATATACCGAACTATTCCAATAGCCCGAGTCATCATCAAAACTGTACCAATTCCAACGTTGCACCAAACGATTCCCATCCGCAGGATAACCTAACGTCGAACTCGTCTGGCTGATGAAATAGGTAAACGAGGGGAACATGTAACTATCACGCACTTCGGAATACGAAAACCCGGCATAATCGGGCGGAAAGTTGACACCATACTCGGTAATCCACAAAGGCTTGGCACGTTGCCCCTTGCCGTTCATCCACGAACGCATCGCAAGAATATTGTTCCACGCCAAAGAAAAATTCTTGTTATCTGGCGTCGTGTATGCTATTCCGGTTGTCGCGGTAATTCCTGCCGGAATATCTGCCCCCCATGAACCTGCCACTTCTTGTAAGATAAAAGCATGGACATTCCACACGTCCACCGGCATCGTCGTCGAAAACGTGGACTGGTAGGCATCCCAAACCCGATCCAGGTACTGCAACCTTAACGGAGTTGATTGAACCACACCACCAATCGCAACCTGCGCAGTGGGATCAGTCGTTTTGATTAAATTGTACATTTCGTTGTAGACAATGGCGTACACTTCAGGCAAAATTTCGTCCTGCTGACCTGTACTCCAATCCACACGCTCGATTTCGTTGCCAATCACCCAGGTCATACCGGGACGCGCTGTCGCAACAGATTGAATCGTGGCGCGACTGGGTGAAACCGTGTACGTGTAAGGCGTCACATACGAACAAGTGTAACACCACGTCGTCCAATTCAGGTCATTGAATTTTTTCCATTGCTTGACCCGCACAATCGGCACATATTCGATACCCAATTGCCGCATCGCATCTATTTCAGCATTATCCGTCGAAACTGTCCAGTCTAAATACCAACCAAATCGTAGATTCGCGAGATCTATTTGATTATATGACGACAACGCTTGCCGTACTCGCCCAACGCCAAAGCGCCATAGCGGTGCCGTAGTAATCGTGTACATTTTAGAAATGGACGGAAAAAAAATCGAATGCGAATCACGCGGCGTGCGTGTCGGCGCATCCGCCCACACTCGCCGCCCGTCCTCTGTGCCAGTCTGGGATAGGAAAACCATACCCAGGATTAAACCCACCAAACTCAAACCTACGAGCTTGAACTTCATCCGTCGTCCTCTCTGTCCCCCGAAATTACCTTGTCCACTCTACCACTTGATTCGCCCAGCGTTTGCCAAACTCGGTCGGTTTACCGGTTTGCGGATCGAACAATCTTCCATTTGGATAATTCACATCATCGAGACTGAACCAGCACCACCGTTGCACAAGTTTGTAATCGTCACTCGGATCGCCGAGTGCGGGATCGCGCGCCGTGAGAAAAAACTCGAATGTGCCGGTGAGAAAACTCAAAACGCGCTCCGGCGGAAAACCATAATCTTCCGGCATCGGAATGCCATACTCGGACACAATCAAGGCACGATTTTGAAATCCGCGCGCCGCCATCCATTTGCGAAAATCCACAATCTGCCGGCGAAACGCGTCGAGGTTGCCGCTGTCATCCACCTCGTACAACACGCCGCGCGTGTCGCGGATGCCGGGCGGAATATCCACGCCCCATGAATCGCGTTCTTCGCGCAAAATAAAATTGTGGACATTCCACACATCCACCGGCATCGTTTCACCGAATTGCTCACGGTACGCAGCGAGCACGAGATCAAGATAACGCAATCGCAAAGGTGATGGTTGCGTGATACCGCCAATCGCAACTTGCGCACTCGCATCCGCATCCTTGATCGCGCGGTATGCTTGATGATACAACGCCGCATACTTGTCCGGCGCGACATTGTCCTGCCAACGCACATCCGGCTCGTTGCCAATCAACCACAACGACCCAGGATTTGCGCGTGCGACCAGAGCCAGGTCAGCTACGTTTGGCACGAGTGCGCCATCACGCACACGCACCATTTGCGCGAAATCGAGTTCGCGATTTCCCGGTTCACGCGCCACAGTCCAATTGAGATACCAACCAAACCCAAACGGCGCCACATCGTACCGCGTGATCGGACCGACCGCGACGCCGATGCCCCAGCGCGTTTTGCCGCGCCACAACGTTCGCGCATTCGCGCGCGCTTGCGCCGAAAGCGATGCCAGCGACGCTGGCGTTGACGATTTCTGCGCGCTCGGTGCGCGCGTGGGTACGAGCGGCTCGCGCACGGCTTCGGGTGTGAACGAAGCAGGAATCGTTTGAGGCAGTGATGTCACGCGCATCAATGCCACCGCGATCATCAGCACACCGAGAAAGGCGAACAGCGCGCCAAACCAAACGCGCGCCGAAAATTTATTCACGCTTTCTCCGCACCAACATCAACGCCAGCCCAACAATCAACAACGCGCCGCCACCGCACAACAGCGCGGGCGTCTCCCAGCCGCCGGCATCCGCCGACCCAGCCACACGTGCCGACGATGCGTTCGCGCTCGTTTCCGTTTTCGACGCGCTCACTGTAACACTCGGCGTGGCGCCAACGACTAATGTCGCCGTGATGGTTTGCCCGGCAACTGCGCGTGTGCTCGTCGTTGCCGGCGTGGTCGGCGCATTGCTTGCCGGCGTTTGCCCGGCACTCGTCGTTGTCGGCGGACGTGTCGGTGACGCTTGCGCCGATTGCGATGCGCTGGTGGGTTGTGGCGCGTTTGTCGGCGCGGGCGCAGAGGTCGGTTGGGATGAACTGGGCGAGGTCGGCTGACCTGGCACGCTCGTCGGTTGCGTCGGCGAGGTGGGCACGGGCGCAGACGTCGGCGGCACGACCGAGCCACGTGGGCGTGTCGGCACCGTCTGCCGATCCGGAATCTGCGATGGCATTGCCCACACACTCGGCACAAACATCAAGCCCATCAAGATCACGAGCATGCCCAGCCACAACACAATGCGAGAATTCATCACTGCCTCTTGAAACGCAAACGAAAATCCTGGTCGCGTTCGACGCGCATCCGCCAAACCACCACATCGCGATTGACCGACACGGGCGCCGGCATTGCTTCGAGCAAAGTCGTCGCGTTCGGCAAACGCACCTGAATTTGTAGCGGATAATCGGGCGTACCGGCTTGTTTTT
>CAZPIR010000280.1:0-5639 GCA_964586085.1 uncultured Anaerolineaceae bacterium
ATAAATTTGATTGGACGCGGACACTTGCACCGCACGCAAGTGCAGGTGTGAACGCAGACGAACGCAGATTTTATTTTTATCCGCGTTTGTCTGCGGCAATCAGCGTCCTATTTTTGGAGGGAACAAAAATGTCAAAATCTCTCAAGGTGAGTGTGATCGGCGCGGGAAGCGCGCAGTTTTCGTTGAGCATCGTCAAAGACTTGTGTCTCACGAAAGGTCTCGATGGCAGTCATGTCACATTCATGGACATTGACGCAGACCGGCTCGATATGATTTACAAGCTCGCGTCGCAGTACGCTCAGCAACTCGGCAGTCGGTTGACGTTCGAAAAAACGACGAATCGCCAAGCGGCGTTGCAAGGTGCGGATTTTGTTTTGAATGCTGTCTACGTCCTGGGTCACATTGTCGAAGCGAACATGCGCAAACTCGCGGCGGACAAGTACGGCTACTATCACACAGGCGGACAATTCGGCGCGTATCATCAACTGCAATTGATGCTCGATGTCGCTCATGACATGGAAAAATTTTGTCCCGACGCGTGGCTCATTCAATCGGGCAATCCGGTGTTCGATGGTTGCACCTTGATGACGCGCGAGACGAGCATCAAGGTCTGCGGTCTGTGTCACGGTCACTATCACTATCGCGAAATTGCGCAAACGATTGGACTTGACCCAGATCGCGTGACGTGGCAAGCCCCAGGTTTGAATCACAACATCTGGCTAACGCATTTCATTTACGACGGCAAAGATGCATATCCGTTGATTGACGAGTGGATCGCGACCAAGGGCGAAGAATACTGGCGCACGCATGTTGCCGAGGTAACTCACGACGCGCAAATGTCGCGTGGTGCGGTGCACCAATATCACATGTACGGTTTGTTCCCGATTGGCGACACGGTGCGACGCGGCGGCTGGTGGTATCACACGGACATTGAGCAAAAGAAACGTTGGTACGGCGAACCCTGGGGCGGACCCGATACGCATCTCGCGCGACCGTACTTTGTGAAAAACCTGGAAGCGCGCATTGCGGAGATGACGCAGTGGGCAAACGACCCCAAGACCGACATGGTGAAAGCGGTTGGCACGCAGAAAACGCGCGAGCAAATCGTGCCGATTATTGATGGACTCGTCAACAATGTCGAAGGATATTTCCAGGTCAATGTGCCGAATCACGGCGCGCTCACTGGCTTGCCCGATGATTTGGTCGTTGAGGTTCCGGCGATTGTGAACCAAAAAGGCATTCAGCCGGTTCGCGTTGGCGCATTGCCGCCGAAAATCATGATCGAACAGATTTTGCCAGACTGGTTAGAAACCGAGCGCGAATTGCTCGCCTTCAAAACCGGCGACCGCACCGCGTTGCTATACCGTGTGCTTCAGAATCACCAGACCCAATCGTACGATCAAGCCGTGGCACTTCTCGATGAGTTGATGGAACTCGATGAGGTGAAAAAGGTTGAAGACTGGGAAAAGATGGAACACATCAGCGATCACTACAAGTATCCGCAGAAGATGAAATGATAAAAAACCGGTGGTAGTAAAAAATAAATGATAATGTCATTTCGAGGCACGATTTTTGTGCCGAGAAATCTCGCCATTCCATTCAAAAATACTGATTTCTCGCTTCACTCGAAATGACAATTAATCTCGGATCATTTGAAACTTGACCACTACCAAAAACCTTGCGATGGTTTCAGAACCTTCGCAAGGTTTTTTCATTGACGTAACTCAACTAGCAACGTTTCGAGTGTTGCCCACACATCTTTGGTTTGACCACGCTCCTGCGCCTTGGCAATTTTTTGCGGCGGCAATTTTTCAACAACCGGCGCGATGTGTTTTTGATACAGGTCTCTGTACATTTGCGGCATGAGTTTAACCGCGCGCGAAAGCAACATCCAAAATTCGAGTGCGTGTTCGGCGTGTCCTTCTTTTGCCGCGACGATGGCTTGACCGATCAACACATGGTTGGGCATGAACTGATGCCGAAACCGCAACGCAATGTGCATCGCATCGGCGAGGTACAGATGCGCTTGATCGAGATTGCCGGACAATGCCGCCGCCATGCCCATGCCCGCCAACGCCCAACCCACATCGGCGCGTGCGCCGTTGCGCCGAAACGCCGCCGCGCTCTCTTGTAACAATTGCCACGCCTCTTGATAATGTTCCTCGATCAACGCCAGTTCACCCAGTAACCGTTGCGCCGCACCGATGCCCCACCAATTATTGACTTGCCGATACCAGGTCAGACTCTCATGTAATGGTGTGTGCGCTTGCTCGTATTGCCCTAGGTGTATCCGCGCATCGCCGACGCGCATCAAGGCAACCGCCCACCGATGCCGATCGTTCAATTCGCTGTACGTGTTCACACATTCTTCCAACAGCGTCAGTGCTTGATCGGGTTGCGTTCCCAGCAACATAGTGCCCATGCGATAACGCACCGCGCTGATCGTTGCCTGGTCGCCGAATTCTTGTGCGATTGTTTGGCTCTCGTGCAAAACACGATCCGATTCCTCGTCGCGACCCAGACATCGCAGATCAACAAACAGATCGAGCAACGCGTCCACGCTGTCGCGCTTGGCGCCGATGGCACGGCAAATCTCAACGCTCTCTTGATGCAACTCGACCGCTTGCACATAATTGCCCATGCGCTCGGCGAGCCGCCCCAGACTGCGCAGGCAATTCGCAACCGAGCGGCGATCATCGAGTTCGCGATACAAAGCCAAGCTCATCATCAGCGGCGCTTTGCCATCCTGGCAATTGCCGAAATGAAGTTCCATCTCGCCGATCACTTCGGAGGCCAGCGCTTTTTCCCAGCGCACATCTTGATCAACCAAGGTCGCTTGATCGAGTAAAGCCAGACTTGCATGCGCGCCATCGCGGGCGAGTTCGATGCGCCCCATGCGTTGATTGAATCGCGCCTGCCACGCCAACGCGCTCGCCCACATTTTGATTTGCTCCGACGATTGCACGTTTGCGTTCGCCGCGAATTTTTCCGCCATGATGCGAAATGATTTTTCGCCTTCTTTGTAACGCGCGCGCCAATCCCAGAACGCACCAATGCCCTTCATGCCGTCCGCCAAACGCTCCATTCGATCGTGCTTGACTGCCCACGACCACGCCGCACGCACATTGTCGTTTTCCACATCGAGTTCAGCGAGCGCGTCCGGTTGATGCGCGCCTTCGAGTTCGATCACCCATTGGCTTAGCGCGGCAGTATAGTAGGCGGCGTGTCGTGCGCACACGATTTGTTCTTTCGGCGTCGCCCGCAATTTTTCTTCGGCGTACTGGCGCAACAACTCGTGCATTTCGTATCGCCCGGTCTCGGATCGTTGCAATAGCGAGCTGTTGATCAGGTTCATCAAATCGTGCAGAGCGAGTGGCGAGTCCTGGGTCGCGGCGATGTGTTGTGCCGCATCAAAAGTGAATCCACCGCGACACACGGCGAGCGCCATCGAAATTTCACGTTCGCGTTCGCTCAGCAATCGCCACGAGTAATCGAACACGACGCGCATACTGCGTTGACGCTCGGGTAAATTTTGCCAATCCACCTGGAGAAAATCCAACTTGTGTGCGGCGAGCTGGGTCGCAATTTCGGCGGGCGAGAGCATGCGCATCCACGCGGCGGCAAGCAAAATCCCCAGCGGCATCCCTTGCACCAACCGGCAAATTTGAATGATGTGCGCCAAATCATCGTCGCTCGGATCGAACCCAGGATGCACGCGTCGCGCATCCTGAATGAACAACTGCACGGCGCCAAATTCTAACGCGTCGGATAAATTGTTCGGCGGCTGTTCTGGGAATTGCATTCCTGGGATCGTCAAAATATACTCGCCCTCCATATTCAAGCCAGCACGCGAGGTGACCAATATCTTGATTCCAGGGTTCGATTCGAGCAAGTGCATTACAATCTCGACGCCGTTCTCGCGTTCCGATTCCGGGTTGGCGAGCAGATGTTCTAGGTTGTCGAGAATAAGGAGCACATTTTTCTTGCGGAGAACGCGAACGATTTGCGCCAACGATTCTTCTTGCTCGTGAAATTCCAAGCCGAGTGCGCGCGTAATGGCAGGCACGATATTTTCGGGGGATTGCAACGACGCGAGCGACACAAAATAAACACCGTGCGAAAATGATGCGGCGAGTTTCGTCGCGGCTTGGACCGCGAGCCGAGTTTTGCCACTGCCGCCCGGACCGACGAGTGTCAACAAGCGACAACCTGGGTCGTTCAAGCGTTCGAGAATTTCGCCGACGATTTCGCGTCGCTCGACAAACGGCGTGAGCCAAACAGGTAACGTGGACGGACGCGCTGTGGGCGGCGTGATAATCGGTTGCGGGATCGTTTTGTGTGGCGCCATTTCGCCGTCGCGAATTTTTTCGTACAGCGCGATGGTTTCGGGCGAGGGTTCGACGCTCAGTTCTTTTTGCAACATCGCGCGGCACGTTTCGTACTGCGCGAGCGCGGCACTGCGTTGTCCACTCGACGCGAGCAATCGCATCAAATGCCGGTGCGCTTCTTCATCCCAGGGCGCAATGTCGGTTTGTTTCCACGCCGCTTGGCGCGCGCGTTCCACATCGCCGCGTGCTTCCGCCTGTTCGCGCACGCGTTCGAGTGCGTTCAAGCATTGCCGTTGCATTTGTTCGCGCACACTCTGCACCCAGGTTTCAAACGATGCGCTGTCTTTCAATCCAAAACCATCGAGAAAAAATCCGCGATACAGTTCGACGCCTTGTTCAAGCGATTCAATCGTTTGTTCTGGCGCAGTGAATGTTTTGAACGCGTGAACATCCACCCAGCCATCGCTCGCCGCGTTGAATTGAATCGTCTCGCGATCTACGCGCAACACGGGCTCGGCGATCTCGCGGTCGCCAATCACTTTACGCAAGTTCGCAAGCGCGTTGCGCAGGTTCGTCAACGCCGACCGCTGATCCCAGTCGGGCCACAACAATCCCGCCAACTTGTCGCGGCGATGCGGTTGATCTGATTCGACCGCAACGTACGCCAACAGCGCGCGCACGCGATCCGATTCAAAATTGGTGATTGATTTTTCCTGCAATGCTACTTGGAACGAACCGAGTAGCGACAACTTGAAACGCGCCATCATCTCTCCTGCACCGCATTATAGCACACTCGTCACATCCACATTTGATTTTGCTTGCGATTCGCTTGCGTTGCGAACACGCTTGCCATGCGCGCAACGAGTAGAATGAGTCAAGGAATAAACATCTACAACATCACAGTTCAGAAAGGAGAACTATGCACACCAACAAATATAAAGATTATGGAAAAGTAGCCATCGCGGGCGACGATGCGTTAAGTTTCGGGATTGAACGGTATCACAATCTTTTGCAAGAAGCCGAAGAGAGCCGTCAATTCGAGTCCGCTTCATCAACGGGTTCGGCAAAGAAAAACCGACCTGATTTGGCTACCGTCTGGCAATTTCTTGCCCAGCTCTTCTAAGCGAACAAAAAAAATCGAGCCATGCACCAAGCGTGTGTGGCTCGATTTTTTTGTTGGATGTGTACTGGATTATCGATTGCCCCGATAATCTGCGTCCACTCTGCGACTGCAATCTACAAATAATTTTCCATTCACGTTACGTCCGACGAATGCGCGATCTAATGCGCGCGTCGCGGGGGCGGAGAGCA
>CAZPIR010000281.1:0-4201 GCA_964586085.1 uncultured Anaerolineaceae bacterium
CGGCGCGCCGTTTGGAAGCATCACCGATGACACCGAGCAGACCTTGATGATTGCTCGCTTGCTCGCGACGCCTGAACCGCTGACGCCTGAACGCGTTGCCGATGCGATTGTCGCGTGGGCGCGCGCGAACGATGGGCTGAACAATCCATACCTGGGTCCGAGTACGCGGCGCGCACTCGCGCAGTTGATGCAAGGCACATCGCCGCACGAGACGGGCAAGAGCGGCACGACGAACGGCGCGGCGATGCGTGTCGCGGCAATCGGCGTTGCGAATGCGGGAAATTTCGAGAACGCGTTGCGCGATGCCGTCGCGGCGAGCATTCCGACGCACAACACGCACAACGGCATTCAAGGTGCGACGACGGTGGCGTGCGCAGTTGCCGAGGCGATGACCCAGGATGCAACGCTCGAAAAAATTGTTGCGGCGGCGCAACAAGGCGCACGACGTGGGCGCGAATTCGGCGTGTGGTCGTGGGCGACGCCGCTCGACAAACGCATCGAGTTGGCGGCGCGGCTTGTGCGCGAAGTGAAAACGCGCGACGACGCATTGCAATCGCTGTACGATTTCGTCGGCGTTGGACTCGACCCCGCCGAATCGGTTGCCTCGGCAATCGGTGTGGTCATCGCCGCGAACGGCGAAACGATGGACGCGATTTATCTCGGCGCGAACATCGGCGGCGACTCGGACACGATTGCCGCGATTGCGGGCGGCATCTGCGGCGCACTGCGCGGCATCGAATCGCTCGACGCAAAAATGTTGAGTGAAGTTGAACGTGTCAATAAATTGAATCTCGCAGAAATCGCACGAGGATTAGTGAAACGTGATGCGTGATAACGGAACACGCACCACGCATTTTGTATCACGGGACAAATATGGCTGTTGAATTAGGTTTTGCATTACACCCCAAGTGGGTCGAACAAGCGGGACGCGAAAATTTTCTCGCGCCGTTGAAAGCGAACGGCATGACCGCGCTCGAGTTCACGTTACATTCGCCCGACGACGAGTGGGAGCCGATGCGCGCGCTCGCGGAAGAATGTGTGCGTGCGGGGTATCGCTGTCACTTTCACGCGCCGTACAAAGACCCGTACAACTCGGACGGTTTCACGACAACGCGCCGCGACGAGTTGATGAATTTGTACGCCACGCCGCTCGATTTTGCGGAACAGATGGCGAAACTCGGCGGCTATCTGCCGACGGTCGTGATTCACGGCGCGCACGCCAAATCATCGCTCGCGCAGTTGACCCAGGATACGCGCGAATTTTTAATGTGGGCGCTCGAACGCGTGCCGCACGCGCGCGTCGTCCTCGAAAATTTGCCGCCGAAACCAGGTTACGTGCGCGTCGGCGAACCGCACGAGGATGTCGTCGCACTCGTGCGCGAAATTAACCATCCGCGTCTTAATGTGTGCTGGGATTTTGGACACACCGTTTTGCAAAACCAGGGTTTGCCGCCGGAAGATTTTTTGCGTGCGACGCGACACGTCCATATTCACGACATTGACGCGACACGCCAAGACCATTTTCCGCTGGTCTTTGGCAACGTGCCCTGGCAACAAGATTTGCGCGCGTTGATGGCGGTCGGTTTTGAAGGCGCGGTCATCATGGAAATCAATGGCTATCGCGCGCAGAGTGTGCCGAATTTGTACGCGCGCCTCGCCGAGAGTTATGCGTTGATGAGTCAAGTATTGCGTGGTGCATAGTGCGTAAAACGGAACACGCAATACGCAATAGAATTGCAGACAGGTTTCAAAATGGCAATCACGCTTAAAAAAGTAACACGGCGCGAATGGCAAGACTGGCTTCAAGGTTACGCGTTCCTCGCGCCTAGTTTTATCTTTCTCGCCGTGTTCACGTATTTTCCGGTATTGTACGCGTTCGTCCTATCATTTTGGCGTTGGCGCGTTTTGCGCGGCGAGCCGACGTTCATCGGATTGGACAATTACACGTACCTCTTCACGTCGGAAGATTTTTGGCAGGCGATGTGGAACACATTCTACTTTGCCGCCGGTTCGATTCCAACCGGGATGATTATCGCGTTGGTCATCGCATTGATGCTGAATCGCCCACTGCGCGGGCTGGCGATTTATCGCACCGCGTACTTTTTGCCGACGATCACTTCGCTCGTTGCCGTGTCGGTGGTGTGGTTGTGGATTTATCATCCCGATGTCGGACTTGCGAATTATATTTTGAATTCGATCGGTTTGCCAAGTGTGCGTTGGCTGAACGAGCCACGCTCGGCGATGCCCGCGCTCATCATCCTCGGCATTTGGCGCGGACTGGGTTACAACGTGATCATCTATCTCGCCGGTCTGCAAAATATTCCGCAACATTTGTACGAAGCGGCAAAGATTGACGGTGCGAATCGCTGGGACTTGTTCCGGCATGTCACGTGGCCCCTGCTCACGCCGACCTCGTTTTTCATTCTCATCATCGCCGTCATCAACTCGTTCCAATCGTTCACGCAGATTCACGTCATGACTCAGGGTGGCCCCCTTGGCTCGACGACGGTCATTGTGTACTATTTGTATCAGCAAGCGTTCCAACAATTCACGATGGGTTATGGCTCGGCGATTGCGATGGTGTTGTTCGTGATGATTCTCATCCTGACCTTGATTCAGACAAAGATCTTGGGACCGCGAGTGCATTATCAATAAGCAGTCTTTAAAACCGAACACGGCTGATTGAACACGGGACACTGAAACTATGCTCAAGAAATTAAACAACCTTCCAATCCACCTCATCCTCATCATCGGCTCGCTCGTGATGATTATGCCGTACGTGTGGATGATTACGACCTCGCTCAAATCGCAGAGCCAGATGCTGACATATCCGCCGCAATGGATTCCGACGGAATTTGTGTGGCAGAATTACGTGCGCGCCTGGCAAGCCGCACCGTTCCCGCGCTATTTCTTTAACAGCATCGTTGTCGCGCTCGCGGTCACGCTCGGCGATTTGGTGACCGGTGCGCTCGCGGCGTACGCGTTCGCGCGCATCAAATTTCCCGGTCGCGATGGGTTGTTCGCGCTTTACCTCGCGAGCATGATGATTCCGCATCAGATGACGATCATTCCCTCGTACCTCGTGCTTGCAAAATTCGGCGAGTGGAACAAGGCATTCGGACTCGACACGTACTTTGCGCTCATCGCGCCATTTCTCGCGAGCGCATTTGGCGTGTTCCTGTTGCGGCAATCGTTTTTGCAACTGCCGAACGAACTCGAAGACGCGGCAACGCTGGACGGGTGCGGGCGCCTCGAATTTTTGTGGCGCATCGTCATTCCACTTTCGCGTCCGGCATTGGCGACGCTCGCGCTCTTTTCGTTCATGGGCAATTGGAACGGCTACTTGTGGCCCCTGATTGTCACGAACACGAATGAGATGCGGACTGTGCAAATCGGCTTGCGTTATTTCGTTGGACAAGAGGGCGCGAGTCAGTGGGGCTTGTTGATGTCGGCGGCAGTGTTTGTTTCGCTCCCGGTCGCCATTTTATATATGTTTGTGCAAAAACAATTTGTGCAAGGCATTGCCGCAACGGGTATTAAACAGTAAGACAGTGAAACTGCGAAGGAGGTGTTAGTAAAAAGATAATTCGCAATTCACAATTCGCGACTCGCAATTTGCAATTCAAAAATCCCAAGGAGGGGAAGAGAAGATGAAGAAATTTCAAATCGCCGTGTTCGTGTTGATCGCGTTGGCATTGCTTGCCGCGTGTTCATCGCCCACACCTGAACCGACCAAGCCGCCGGCTCCGACTGCCGCGCCCGCCGCGACCAAAGCGGTCGAGCCAACCAAAGCGCCCGCCGCCGCAACGACCGCGCCGACTCAGGCGCCTGCCGCAACCAAAGCGCCTGAACCGACCAAAGCGCCCGCCGCAACTGTCGCGCCCACCCAGGCGCCTGCCGCCGCCGCGCCGGTGAAATTGACCTTCTGGTACGCGCTCTCTGGCGCGCAAGGTCAGTATGTCGAAGCGCAAGTGAAAAAATTTAACGCGGCGCAAAAAAATATCACGGTTGATGTGGTGTTTCAAGGAAGCTATGCCGACATTGCGCAAAAGTTGACCGCGGCAGTCACCGCGAAAACATTGCCCGATATTGCGCAGATGGGCGGCGCGCCGACAATGGGCGATTCGGGTGTGATCGTTCCGATTGAAGAATTCCTCACCCCGGCAGATCGCTCGGATATTTTTGATGGATTCTGGGATTA
>CAZPIR010000281.1:4211-5639 GCA_964586085.1 uncultured Anaerolineaceae bacterium
GATTACAACAAATTCCAGGGCAAAGTTGTTTCGATGCCGTACAACAACAGCATCCCGCTGTTGTACTATAACAAGGACATGTTCACTGCCGCCGGTCTCGATCCGAACAAACCGCCGGCGACCTGGGATGAACTCGTCACCGCCGCGAAAGCGTTGACCAAAACCGGACAGTGGGGATTCAACACACACACCGACACGCACTGGTATCTCAGCGCGATGATCATGCAGAACAGCGGCAAGATTCTGAGCGACGATGGCAAAAAAGTGGTTTACAATGGACCCGAAGGAATTGAAGCGTTGCAATTCTGGGGCGACCTGGTGAACAAGCACAAGGTCATGCCGGCGAATCAGCACGCGAATGCCGGCGCGGATTTCGTGGCGGGTAAGGTCGCGATGTTGATGCGCTCGTCTTCGACGCTCGCCACGATTGAAAAAGACGCCAAGTTCAAAGTGGGCGTTGCTCCGCTTCCGTGTAAAAAAGTTTGCTCCGAGCCGCTTGGCGGCGCGAGCTTGATCATTTTCAAGTCGAACACGGACAAACAAAAAGCCGCATGGGAATTTGCGAAATGGATGACCAGCCCGGAGAACACAGTGGATTTGTTCCTGAACACCGGTTATGTGCCGCTTCGCAAATCGGTTCAGACGGCGCAGACATTGAAAGATTACTATACCAAGGCGCCGAACGCCGAGATGGTGATCAAGGCGACGCAAAGCGCGAGCGCCATCCCGGTCTTTACCGAACTGGGCAACAATGACGAACAGTTGCGCAAGGCAGTTGAGAAAGTTGAATTGAACACCGCTCCTGCCAAGGATGCGCTCGATGCCGCCGCCGCTTTCACGAACAAAAACCTGGCGGCTCCGTAAGTCTGTCCGCTGGCTGTGATGGTTCACGGCACAAAAAAATCGCGACTGGAATTTTTTCCAGCCGCGATTTTTTTGTGCCGGTTATTTTTTTGAATCCACGAGTGCGTTCAACAGGGTTATCACCGGTTGCAACTCGGCGGGCATTTGCGTGTCCGACGTGCGAAAAGTTTTGCCCTGAAAAGTAATCACGTACGATAACTCATCCGGCACGAGTAGTTTGGGCGGCGCTTCTTTTAGGTTTACAAACCCAGCAATTTGAAAAACGACGAGCATTTGCTTGAGTTGTTCCGCGCTCAACACCAGGTCAAACGAGCCATTCTTGCGCGAGAGTTTGGCTTTACCGTCGGGATAGACTGTGAGACGGTCGTTGAATCCGGCAATGCCACCGGTGCGCGTGTACTCGACCAATACACTCGTACCCGGCGCCAGAGTTGGTAAAGACGTACTTGTTGGCGCGAGAGGTTTGGTTGCCGGAACGGTTGACGCGGGTGGGTTTGTTGGGACCGGTGTTGGTGAGGGTGTGTTTGTGCAAGCGACTAAAAATAAAATCACACACAGTACAAG
>CAZPIR010000282.1:0-5619 GCA_964586085.1 uncultured Anaerolineaceae bacterium
CAACGGCGTGTTCCAGGCATCGCTTGTATTGGCGAAATGTCCTTCCAAGTACGAAACCGAACCTGATGCCTCTGGCGCTAAATAATCTCGGCGCAACGATGGAGTTGCGCTTGCTTATGATGTGGCTGGGCTGATGATGGAGACAAAGCTATGACAGACTTTGCGATGGCCGACCTCGGCTACGCTTCACTTTTCCTCAGTTTGTTGTTCGCCATTTACGCGGTAGGCGCGGCGCTCTATGCCGCGCGGCATAATCGTTCCGACGTGTACGCGAGCGCGCGCAACGCGATGTTTGTCGTTGCCGGGTTGACGACGCTTGCCGTAGTGATCCTCGAATGGGCGCTCATCACACACCAATTCCGCTTTGAGTACGTCGCGCGCCAAACGAGTCGTGCACAACCTTTGCTCTACAACGTGTCGGCATTGTGGGGTGGACAAGAAGGTTCGCTCTTGTTCTGGGCGTGGCTCCTTGCCTTGTTCACCGCGATTGTCCTCGTGCAAAATTTACGCAAGAATCAAGAGTTGATGCCGTACGTGATCGCCGGCTTGGGCACGGCCCTCGCCTTCTTTCTCTCGCTGATGACGATTGCCGCGAATCCTGAAGAAGCCGGCTTTTTCGTTACCTTGCCGTTGAACGCCACACTCGCCGCTTCGCTCGTTGGCAGTCCGTTCCGCATGTTGGATTTTCTTCCGCGCGATGGCAATGGCTTGAATCCGCTTTTGCAAAATCCTGGGATGTTTATTCATCCGGTCACACAATACCTGGGTTACGTCGGCTTTACGATTCCGTTCGCGTTCGCGATGGCGGCATTGTTCACGCGCCGCTTGAGCGATGTGTGGATTCGGACGACGCGCCGATGGACGCTCGTTTCGTGGTTGTTCCTCTCGCTCGGTTTGTTGTTTGGAATGCAATGGGCGTACATGGAATTAGGTTGGGGCGGTTACTGGGGCTGGGACCCGGTTGAAAATGCGTCGTTGATGCCCTGGCTCACCGGCACAGCCTTTTTGCACAGCGTGATGATTCAGGAAAAACGCGGAATGCTCAAGGTGTGGAATCTGGTGCTCGTGATGCTCACGTTCATCTTGTCGCTTCTCGGCACGTTCATCACGCGCAGTGGCGTTATCGAGTCGGTGCACGCGTTCGGCGTGTCGTCGCTCGGTCCCTGGTTCCTGATCTTCCTGGGTGTCACGCTTCTCTCGTTCCTCTATCTGATGTTCGAGCGCATGAACGATTTGAAAGAAGAGAACGAACTCGATTCACTGCTTTCGCGCGAGTCGTCGTTCTTGCTCAATAATTTGATTTTGGTCGGCGCGGCATTCGCTACCTTGTGGGGTACGATTTTCCCGATGGTCAGCGAAGCGATCACGAACAAAAAAGTGACGGTGGGCGCGCCATTCTTTAACCAAGTCAACGGTCCGATTTTCTTTTCGCTTGTCGTGCTTATCGGCATCTGCCCGTTGATTGGTTGGCGCAAGGCGACGACCGAAAACCTGATTCGCAATTTCATGCGCCCGCTTGCCGCGACGATTGTTGGCGTGATTGTCTTGTTCGCGCTCGGCGTGCGTGAGTGGTACGGCTTGATGTCGTTCGGCGCATCGGTGTTTGTGCTTGCGACCATCGCGCTCGAGTTTTATCGTGGTCTCATCGCACGCAAACGCCAGTACGACGAAAACTGGGGCGTGGCTGTCGCCAACCTCGTTGCACAAAATCGCCGACGTTACGGTGGTTACGTCGTTCACATCGGTGTCATTCTCATCGTCATCGGTATTGCCGGCTCGACGTTCTATCAAGTTGAAACGCAAGCGAATCTCAAAGCTGGCGAGACTTTGCAAATCAAGAATTTTACGTTGCAGTTCGATGGCTTGCAAATCTATCCAACTGAGAATCACCAAGTCATCGCCGCGCAATTGACGGTGCTTGACAACGGCGCGCGCGTGGGTATGCTTGCGCCAGAAAAAGATTTTTACCCTAGCCCGAATCCGGACATGTCGCAGTGGACGACCGAGGTTGCTGTCCGCACGACGGCGCTCGAAGACTTGTACGTGATTCTTGCCGGGTTTGACGAGAAACTGGGCACAGCTACGCTCAAAGCGATCGTCAATCCGCTCGTTGTTTGGTTGTGGATTGGGTTTGGCGTGTTGGTCGCCGGCACCTTGATCGCGCTGTTGCCCGACCCGCGTGAAGAACGCGCACTCGCTCGCGCCCGCGCGAAACAAGTTTTGGTTCGGGCATAAATCGGTTGCGGCGTGCGCGTGTGCGCCGCAACGAGGACATATCGAATGGCTTCAATTGCAATTGCGCTCGTCATCATCGCTTCGGTTGCATTCATCGGTTATCCGTTCTTTGCGCGTTGGCGCGCGGACGAAACTCTGCTCGCGTCGAGCGGCGATGCGACGATGGAAAATCTCATTGTGCAACGCGACGCGACCTATGCCGCGATCAAGGACATCGAGTCCGACCACGCGATGGGCAAACTATCCGATCTAGATTACAAAACTTTGCGTAGTAAGTATGAAGGCAAAGCGGTGGCGATTTTGCAAGAGTTGGATGGGTATCACGCGACGACGAATGAGGATGACGAAGAGGCAATCGAACAACAGGTCAAGCGAATGCGCGGGAATGCGATGGCGCAACGCAAATGTCCCAAGTGTGGCACGCGCGCGCAGGCGAACGATCGGTTTTGTGCCAAGTGTGGCACGGCGATCGCGTTTGCGTTGAGATAAAGGAGAGAGCATGGCTAGGGGTGAATTTGTTGCCGCCTCGAATGCGGCAACCGAAGATAAAAAAAATACGCTCGGCGGGTATTGGCAATTTCTCACCGGCGAAAAAATTGTGATGATGGCACGCTTGCTCGGTATAGTCGCGGTCATCAACATCGCGATTGGTCTGTACATGGCGCTGTTCTATGCGCCGATGGAACGCACGATGGGCGACGCGCAACGCATTTTTTATTTTCACGTGCCAAGCGCGTGGATTGGTTTTCTCGCTTTCTTTATTGTGTTCGTTTCCAGTTTGATGTTCTTGTGGAAACGCGAACGCAAGTGGGATGCGCTTGCCTTGTCCGCCGCTGAGATTGGCGTGATTTTCACGACACTCGTGCTGTTGACCGGTCCGCTCTGGGCGAAAAAAGCGTGGGGCGCATTCTGGGTCTGGGACGCGCGCCTCACGACGACCTTGATTCTGTGGATGATCTACGTCGGTTATTTGATGTTGCGCAGTTCCGCCGAAGGCGAGCGGCGCGCGCGATTCGCCGCCGTGCTTGCGATTGTCGGCTTTCTCGATGTGCCGATCATTTACATCTCGGTCCAAATCTGGCGCACGATGCACCCGCAACTGCTCGTCACCGAATCGGGTGGTCTTGCGCCGCAAATGACGCAAACCTTGATGGTGTGTCTCTTGTCGTTCACGTTCCTGTTTGCGTTTTTGTTGATTCAACGTCTGCGCCTCGAACAAGCGCGCGACCAGGTGCATTTCTTGCGCGAGGCAACGGGGTAAACGGATGGATTATCTAGCAATCGCTTATGCCTTGATCGCGGTGGTGTTGATTGGTTATGTCATCAGCATTCACCAACGCGGTCAAGCGGTGAAACGTGAACGCGAACTGATCGAAACGAAAAACGATTAAGCCGTTCAACTCCCGACGTGATCGAGCTAAAGAGAGGCGACGATACGACGGGGGTTTTTTATTTCTGGAGTGAGACGATGGATGAAGAAAAACAACGCGCTGTGCAAGACTTGGTGCATCAAATTCAAGACAAGTCGGTTGAATTGGCAGACCTCGAAGTGATTCTCGAAGATTACGAACGCGAACGCCGCGAGCTGTTGCGCGAAATCAGCCGGCTCAAAGCATCGTTGTGGGAACTGAGTTCGGGCACGGCGATCCCGTCGCGTTTGCCCCACGAAAGATTTGCCGGCTCGCCGGAAAAAATTCCCGAATAATTTTTCGGTTCCTCGTTTTGGCGCGCTCGATTTTTCCAATCAAAGACGCCAAGAACCTTTGCGTTCTTGGCGTCTTGAATTTCATGCAAAGAAAACCGGTTTCAGGAAACGGTTACCACTTGCTGTACGCGTCGCTCATTCCGCGATATTCGATGAACCGCTCACCGATTGTTTTTGCCGCGAGCGCAATCTGCGACGATTCTTCGAGCGTGGACGACCAGTGAAATGCCTCATCAAGTGTTTGCCCGATGGCGAAACTGCCGTGTCCGCGCAACATCACAATCTTGTACTGTTGCAATGTCTTGGCGAGATTCACAGCCATCTCCGGCGTGCCCGAAGCAAACTCTTCGGCAATCACCGGCACTTTTTTCAACAGGTACGACGCCTCGTTATCAATCGGCACAATCTCTTCGCGCGACAGCGAGTATGCAATCGCCGTGCGAGGATGACAATGCACGATGGCGAGTGCGGGTGTCATTTTGTAAATCATGCGATGCACAAGCAATTCAGTCGAAGCGAGCGCGACCCCGCTATCATTTTTCTCCAAGCCGGTTTCGATCAGATCGTGCGGTTTGAGCCGACCCAGCATTGCGCCGCGCCGCTTGATGACCACGCGATCACCGAGTCGCATACTCAAATTGCCGCCGTGCGAACTGACCATATCCGACACGAACAGGTCGCGTCCAATTTCTTGAAATTGCAAATAGATGCGTTCGTCAATCATAAGGTCTCCAATTCCAACTCGCTCAACTTGCCCGGCTTGGGCACACCTTGTTCATCCCAGCCGCGCGCGCGATAGTATTCTTTCAACATCGGTTCGAGTTTCGAGACCCAGCCCTTGCTCGGTCCACTCGCAACTGCTTCGTTCAACATGCGCGGCGGCAGAGTGTCGTCCGCGCGGGTCAACCCGGCGCGTAGATTGAAAAGTTTTTCCAGATTCCAGATGCGCTCGCCGGTGCGAATCAATTCGCCGGTCGAATACGTCACGCCGGTCACGGCGGTGAGAACACGCGCAAAATATTCTTCTGCGACGGCGAGGTTGGCAAACTTGCACACGCCAAGCGAATCCACCGCCGCCGATGAGTTTTGGTGCAGGATGACGAACGATGCCTTGCCCTGAGTTTGGAAACGATCAATCAATTTGGGCAAGCCAAGTACTTCCAAGCCCAGCATGTTGCCGCGCATGTGGCACGCGCCGCGATTCGAGGTCGCGTACAACAAACCTTGTCCTTGCATCCCGCGCGCATCGTATGCCGGCATTTCCAAATTTTTCACGCTCATCGAGAGTTCCGGCGCGCTGTATTTTTTCGCGAGCCGCGCACTGCCTTCCGCCAAATCATCGCCGAGACCTTGGCGCGTGCCCATCGCCTCGACCGTCGGCGCGAGCAAATCGGCGCGACCAAAACGCAAATCCGAAGCGAGCAAGCCGCGCTCGGCCAACTCCATCGCGCAGGCAATCGTCGAGCCAGCCGAAATGGTATCGAGACCCAGTTCGTTGCACAGATGATTCGCTTCGATGATGGCCTCGAAATCATTCACGCCACACTGCGCGCCAAACGCCCAGGTCGTTTCAAACTCAGGTCCCTCGCCCTCGATTTTTTCCGTCTTACTGATGCGCGTGCATGTGATGGGCAGACTGCTAGCCCAGAATGGTGCCGTCACCTTTAATGGCAATACCG
>CAZPIR010000283.1:0-5611 GCA_964586085.1 uncultured Anaerolineaceae bacterium
CCGCGTTTTTTAGCCGGCTAGGACAAGGCAGTGCGTTCTGGAAAATTTTACGCGGACGCGGGTTCGAGATCAATGTCGCCGGCAAAACCTGGTTTCTGCATACGACGGGGATGTTCAGCGGTATTTTGTTGATCGCGATGGGTGTCTTGTTGGCGAGCGGGCAACTCGCCGTGCTGACGACGGAGATGCAAGGGAGTGCGTTGTCGTTGTGGGTCATCGAAGCGGAGGAAGGAATTCGGAATTGGTTTCGCTTGCAATAAGCGAGGGGCGAGTCAGTTCGATGACTCGCCCCTTTAATGTTATGGTTGGTTCCGGCGTAACCCTTTGCCGATTATCCTTGATCCGGTCGTTTGAACAAGTAACCGACACCGTGCTCGGTGAGGATGTACTTGGGATGTGCCGGGTCTTCCTCGACCTTGTTGCGCAGATAACTGATATAGACGCGCAAGTACTCAGTCTCGCCGCCGTACTCGGGGCCCCACACTTTGCGGAGCAAGTCGGCGTGCAACATCACGCGCCCGGCATTTTGCACCAGTTGTGATAACAGTTTGTACTCGGTCGGACCAGTTTTGATCTCTTTGCCACGCACGGAAATCCGGCGCCGCTGAAAATCCATTTCAAAGTCGTCGCACTTGAACGGCGGGCGTGCCTGCACATCATCGCTCGGTGCGGCGCGACGCAGGACCGCTTCGACGCGCGCGAGCAATTCGTGGACGCTGAACGGTTTGCGCACGTAATCGTCCGCGCCGAGATGCAAGCCCTTGACCACATCCACGTCCTGGTCTTTGGCGGTGAGCATAATTACCGGCACCGTCGAGAATTCCCGGATTTTCTGCAAGACATCAAAGCCGTCCAGCCCTGGCATCATAATATCGAGAATGACCAAATCCGGACCTTCCTTCTCGACCATCGCGAGACCGGTCGGTCCGTCCATCGCCGTCACAACCTTGTAATGTTGCGCTTCCAGGTTCGAGCGCGCCAACTTGACGAGATTCGGCTCGTCGTCCACCACCAAAATTTTTGCGGGTCGCATAATTGTTAGTCTCCAGTTTCTTACGCACCACGCATCATGCATCGCGTTTTACGCTTTACTTGTTGCGTATCACGTCCTGCGGATTGCGCGTTCCGTTTTGTTACACTTCGCGTCTGCCTTCAAGCGCGCGCGTGAGCGTCACTTCGTCCGCGTACTCTAAATCGCCGCCCACCGGCAAGCCGCGCGCGAGTCGCGTCATTCGCACACCGAGCGGCTTGATGAGCCGTTCGAGGTACATCGCCGTCGCTTCACCTTCCAGGTTCGGATTCGTCGCGAGCACGATTTCTTGCACACTCGAATCGCGGCGCAAGCGCGCAAGCAATTCCTGGATTTTTAAATCTTCCGGTCCAATGCCTTCGACCGGCGAAATGGCGCCGTGCAAGACGTGATACAAGCCATGATACTCGCGCGTGCGTTCAAGCGCAAGCACATCAAGCGGTTCTTCGACGACGCAGATCATCGAGTGGTCGCGTGATTCATCGCGACAAATCGCGCACGGATTTTCCTCGGCGATGTTCGCGCAAATCGCGCACGTCGTCACGCGCTCTTTCAATTGCGTCAACGCTTGCGCGAGCGACTCGGCTTGATCTTTCGGTGCGCGCAACAAATAGAATGTCAAACGTTGCGCGGTTTTGGGTCCGATGCCGGGCAAGCGATGAAATTCTTCGATCAAGCGCGTCACGGTGCGCGGGGTCGTGTCCATCTAGCCGAGCAGTCCTGCCAGGTTGCCCAAGCCACCGGTGAGCGCGCCCATCTTGCTTGCGGCGAGTTGCTGGGATTTTTCAATCGCTTCGTTCACCGCGGCGACGATCAAATCTTGCAACATTTCCACATCGCCCGCCGAAACTGCATCGGGCGAAATTTTCACGGACTGAATTTTTTGTTGACCATTCACGACGACGGTCACCGCACCACCACCCACGCTGATCTCCAGCGTCTCGTTTGCAAGCGCGGCTTGGGTTTCTTCCATTTGTTTTTGGAACGTTTGCAACATGCCTTGCGCGCCTTGCGGCGACATGCGCGGCATCGGCATGCCGCCACGCATTGCTTTACCTTTACTCATCTATTCGGCTCCTTCTGAATGAATTTCGGTCACTTGCGCGCCCCACTGACTGACCGCGTTGCGAATCAACGGATCTTCTTCGACGGCTTTGAGTCGCGCTTTTTTCGGCGAGAGGACACACTTGACGCCGTACTTTTGTTTGAACACCTGGAACAATGCTTTTTCGATAATTTGTTTGCCGTCCGCTTGTTTTTCAAAACGCTCGGCGTGTTGTTGATAGTGAAAACCAAGTACGATGATGTTATTCTCGACCTTGATCGGTTCAACATCGCGCAGTAACGCTTCGACGATTTTATTGTACTGGCGAATGTATTTCAAAATTTGCGTCCACTGCGTTTGAACCGTTTCTAATCCCAGCCCACCCGCACTGGCTTCGGCTGTCGCTGGTTCTGCTTCGACTGTTGGCGTGACCGATTTGTGCGCGCGCGGTGGGGGCGCGGCGCGCGAAGGTGCTTGCGCGACCGGTGCCGGCGCAACGATGGTCGGCGCGCGTTCTTCGAGCGTGGCTTCAACAAATGCAATTTCGAGTGGCAAGGTTGGATGCGCGCTCGTGCGGAGTTCGGCGCCGGCTTGATTGAACAAGCGAATCGTGCGCAAAAGATTTTCGGGGGTGAATTGTTTTGCGCGCGTCGTCATCTCGGCAAGTGTTTCGGCGGAAAGCGTGAGCGCGTCCGCATTGCCAATCTGAATCAACAAAACGCCGCGCAGATAATCCACCATCTCGCGTCCGAGCTGGCGCGGGTCGGCGCCGCCATCAATTACGCTCGCAAGGTGCGCGAGTCCGCGCACAATATCTTTTTCGGCGAGACGTTCGACAAGCTCGCCCACAATTTCGTGCGACGCCGCGCCGAGCAAGCCCTCGACCTGGACGAGCGTAATTTCGTCGCTACCGTACGCGGTGAGTTGATCGAGCAGACTGATGGCGGCGCGCATCGCGCCGGTTGCCTGGCGCGCGATGAGTTCAATCGCCGTGGGTTCGATTTGTAAATTTTCGCGTTGCGCAATTTCGGTGAGGCGCGCGACAATTTCCGGCAACGTCAAGCGGCGAAAATCAAAACGTTGTACGCGCGAAATCACGGTCGCTGGAATTTTTTGCGGGTCAGTCGTGGCGAGGATGAAAATCACATGCGGCGGCGGTTCTTCGAGCGTCTTGAGCAATGCATTGAACGCCGAAGTCGAAAGCATGTGTACTTCGTCAATGATGTAAACTTTGTAGCGCGCTTCGCCCGGCCGGAAATCCACCTTGTCGCGCAAATCGCGAATGTCTTCGACGCTTGTGTTCGACGCCGCATCAATCTCAATCAAGTCGAGCATGCGCCCTTCGTTGATCGCGATGCAGACCGCGCACGTGTTGCACGGTTTCGTCTCGCTGAGACAGTTGACCGCTTTGGCAAGGACGCGCGCGGTTGTCGTCTTGCCCGTGCCGCGCGGACCGGTAAACAGGTACGCGTGCGCGATGCGATTCAACGCGAGCGCGTTCTTGAGCGTGGTCTTGATGTGCTCTTGACCTTCGATCTCGTCAAAGGTGTGCGGACGATACTTGGTATACAGGGCTTGCACGGGCATGGCTTTCTCCGGCGAATTGTGTTTCGCGGCGCAAGTTTATCATCAAAGCAAATTTTAGGCAAGAGTGCGCGCGATTTATCTTTTGCGCTCCATTTGCTTTGTGCTATAATCGCTCGGTATATTTGAAAACACACGGAGTTGAAATGGCAAACTACATTGGCGAAATTGCGCCGCACGGCGGCGTGTTGATTGATCGAATGGTGCGCGGCGCGGAACGTGATGCCGCAATCGCACGCGCGCAGAATTTGAAACGCATCGCGCTCAACGCGGTGAATATTTCCGATTTGGAATTGCTCGCGACCGGCGTCCTCTCGCCGCTGACCGGGTTTATGCGCAAACGTGATTATGATTCGGTCGTCGAGACGATGCGACTCGCGAACGGTTTGGTGTGGAGCATCCCGATTGCGCTCCCCGTTTCGCGCGAGGTGGCCGACACGTTGCGCGTCGGACAAGAAATTGCGCTAACCGAAGCGGATGGTCGTTTGCTCGCGGTGATGACGCTCACCGAAAAATTCGAGTACGCCAAAACGCGCGAGGCGCAAAATGTGTACCGCACGACGGACGAAAAACATCCTGGCGTCGCGCGCGTCTACAAACAAGGCGACATTTATTTGGCGGGCGATATTTCGGTCGTGGACATGCCCAGCAATTTAGAGTTTCAGGAATTTCGTCTCTCGCCCCTCGCCACTCGCAAATTGTTTGCGGCGCGTGGCTGGCGAAAAATCGTCGCCTTTCAAACGCGCAATCCCATTCATCGCGCGCACGAGTACATTCAAAAAACCGCGCTCGAAATCGTGGATGGCTTGTTCCTGCATCCGCTCGTCGGCGAAACCAAATCGGACGACATTCCGGCGGATGTGCGCATGCAATCGTACCAAGAATTGCTCCGCGATTATTATCCGGCGGACCGCGTCGTGCTCAGCGTGTTCCCGGCGGCGATGCGTTACGCGGGTCCGCGCGAAGCGATCTTTCACGCGATGTGCCGCAAAAATTATGGATGCACGCACATCATCATCGGACGCGATCACGCGGGTGTCGGCAATTATTACGGCACGTACGACGCGCAGAAAATTTTCGATGAATTCAAGCCCGAAGAAATCGGCATCACGCCGTTGATGTTCGAGCACACGTTTTATTGCAAAAAGTGCGGGCAGATCGTTTCGTCGAAAACATGCCCGCACGGCAAGGAACATCATTTGGTCTTGAGCGGCACCCAGGTGCGCGAGATGCTTCAACGCGGCGAAATGTTGCCGCCAGAATTTACGCGCCCCGAAGTTGCCCAGGTTTTGATTGATGGCGTGCGCGTCAAGGCAACCGAAAACGGAGGAACCAAGTGAGTCACTCGTCTAAAAAACGTGTGCTCATCCTCGGACTCGATTGCGCCGAACCGTCGCTCATCTTCAACCAGTACCGCGACAAGATGCCGAACCTGAAACGGCTCGCGGCACAAGGCGCGTGGGGTGAAATCGAATCCACGACGCCGCCGATTACCGTGCCCGCGTGGATGTGCTCGATGACCTCCAAAGACCCGGGACAACTCGGCGTCTACGGTTTTCGCAATCGCGCCGATTACTCGTACGAGAAAATGACAACGGCAACTTCGCGCGTGATGAACGAGCCAACGGTCTGGGATTACCTGGGACGCACCGGCAAACAATCGTTTTTGATCGGCGTGCCGCCGTCATTTCCGCCCAAGCCCATCAATGGCGGGATGGTCGGTTGCTTCCTCTCGCCGAACACACAATCGAAATTCACATATCCGGAAAATTTGCGTGACGATGTGTTGCGTGTCGCGCCGAACTATCTCGTGGACGTGCCGAATTTTCGCACCGACGACAAGCAATGGCTCTTGCAAAAAACGTACGAGATGACCGAGGATCATTTCAAGGTCGTCAAGACCTTCATCAAGGAAAAGGATTGGGATTTTTTGATGTAGGTTGAAATCGGCG